>VMFH01000008.1 GCA_007375925.1 Parcubacteria group bacterium Gr01-1014_72
GGCCCTGTTACAATATTGAGCATCCAGTGCATTCCGTAAGTGAAGTAGACATACCAAGAGCCCGCCTCTCCAAACATTGGTGCATTTCGCCTCGTTTCTCCCCTGTGCGCGTGACTCGCTTTATCCTTGAATCCGTCGTACGCCTCAACTTCAGTAATCGTCATTCGCACCACCCGCTTTCCCCTCCGCCGCACTAACACGCACCCTATGAGAGAGAGCGCGACGGTAAGTGTCGGCCGATTGAAGAATTTTTGTGGAAGGACACGACCCATAGTCTCCGGATTATACCTTGCTGGCACATCGATTCGCCACGACAGGCCAATGCAACAACGTGTCAACCTGCCAGGTTGACACGTTGTTATGGCTCTATTGGGCGGTTTTTTGGAATTTCAAACAAAGTTTAGAGGGGCAGATAAAATGAGTAAGTTCACAAATCAAAAGAATTGTGTTTTAATGGGAGTTCGAGCCAGCGGCTCTTTTTTGTTTGACTTCCACCTACTATGGAAATCCGCAACATAGCTATCATCGCTCACGTTGATCACGGTAAGACGACTCTGGTTGACGCCCTCATGCGTCAGACGGGAATGGCTGACGCAACTTTTTCAATGGACACAAATGCGCTTGAACAAGAGCGCGGCATCACCATTTACGCCAAAAATGCCTCGCTTCGGTATAAAGACACCAAAATAAATATCGTGGACACACCCGGCCACGCCGATTTCGGCTCCGAAGTGGAGCGCGTGCTCCGGTCCATTGATTCGGTGGTACTCCTCGTGGACGCCGCCGAGGGACCGATGCCCCAGACCCGCTTTGTGCTCAAAAAATCTTTGGAGCTCGGTCTCAAGCCAATCGTCGTCATCAACAAAATAGACAAGCCCGCCACCCGGATGAGTGAAGTCCACGACGAAATCCTGGCACTTTTCATAGAACTCGGCGCCACGAATGATCAACTTGACTTTCCATTCCTCTATGCCGTCGGCCGCGAAGGCATCGCCAAGAAAAAGCCGACCGACGAGAGTAAAGACCTCTCACCCCTCCTTGATACCATCCTCGCCTCCGTGCCGCCCGCAAACAGGGGAGAAACTTTGCCTCTCCGTTTTCAGCCGTTTAACTTAGGGTACGACAACTTCCTCGGCCGGCTGGCGGTCGGACGAATCTATGAGGGCACGCTTAGGGTCGGGCAGACACTTTTTGTGAAAAAAGCGGATGGCTCTGCAAAAGTTGGAAAAATCACCAAACTCTTCACGTTTGAAGGCATGAAGCGCATTGAAGCCGCTGAAGCATCCGCCGGTGACATCGCGATGATTGCCGGACTGCCCGACGTGTACATTGGCGACACCATTTCTGAAAAGGAAGACGCTCCCCTCCTCCCCGCAATCGCGATTGATGAACCGACGATTACTCTCTCCTTTCTCGTCAATAATTCGCCGTTTGCCGGCCGCGATGGCGCTTTCGTCACCTCGCGCCAGCTTCGCGAGCGGTTGGAGAAGGAACTTGAGATTAACGTCGGGCTCAAGATTGACTTCTCCCAACAGGACGAATTCTTGGTCTCCGGTCGCGGCGAGCTTCACATCGCAATCCTTCTTGAAAATATGCGCCGCGAGGGGTACGAACTCCAAGTCTCCCAACCCCACGCTATCACTAAGACAGATGCCTCCGGCACACTCCTTGAGCCGTTTGAAGAAGTCATCACGGATGTCCGTGCCGAACATACAAGCACGGTTATCCAGAAACTCTCTCGTCGGAAAGGCGTCCAGACTGCTCACACCGAGCACGAGGGTGTCGCCCGTCTCACCTTCGTCATCCCGACGCGCGGTCTCTTGGGCTACCGCGGCGAATTCATCGTGGACACGCGCGGCGAAGGCATCCTCTCGGCACGATTCACTGAATTTCGTCCTTACCTCGGCGAAATTGAAAAACGTGAGTACGGCTCAATGACCTCAATGGAAAACGGCAAAGCCCTCGCCTACTCGCTCTGGGGTCTCCAAGAGCGCGGCGCGCTCTACATCGGCCCGGGAACGGAAGTTTACGTTGGTATGGTCATCGGCAACGTTACCAAAGGGGATGACCTTGATGTCAATCCGACTAAGGGGAAGGCGCTTTCAAATGTTCGCGCCTCCGGTTCCGACGAGGCAATTATGCTTACCCCCCATCTCCCCCTCTCCATTGAACGCGGATTGGAAATCATGCGCGACGACGAATACCTGGAAATCACGCCGAAATCAACCCGGCTTCGCAAAAAGTTTTTGACCAAAACCGACCGCGCCCGCGCGGAGCGGTAATAGCAAAACAGCAAAATAGCGCGTTCCAAAGAAACGCGGAAAAAATGTGGTGTGTGTTCAAAATTTTCTTACTCGGCTCGTATAGCACCGCAGAATCTATTCTAATGTTCTTAAGAACATTAGAATAGATTTTACATAAAGAAAAAGAAAACCCGCGACCATGTTTCAGATCGCGGGTGAATTGAATCGCACCATCAAACTTCAGGAGTAACGAATCGCTATATGAATTGGCTTTCCGTTAGCTTTGCACAAGTCAGCTAGCCGTTGCAGAGCGGGCGCTTGTGTGAGACTTGTTCCTGACGCGTATAAACACGGAGGAAATCTAAGGTCTTTGCGAGAACCTTGAGAATCCATCCCCATGAGCCCATTATCTCCCATATGACCGGCAAAGAAACAATTCTCCACTTTGAGAAGCTGCTCACAGATCGGCTTTATTGCTTCGTGAGCTTGGTAGCAGTGTCCTTTGCCAGCATTTCCTTTCACTGCTTCGTCCATGTAATCAGGAAATGAGAGTTGCAACTTCTGAAGCCTCGGCTTCAGTTCGGGCCAGACCCACATACTTCTGTGTTCGTAGTACCCGCAGTTGATGCAGAAGCCTAAGTAATTGTGAAGTTCCGTGATGGCCTTGGATAGCCATATCAGACGATCTTCATCCGACACTTCCGCGAGCACGGGATACGATTCCCATTTTCTCCCCCGAACAAAGTCGAGAGTGTCCCGAAGCTGACGCTCATTATGAGCGAGACCTTTCCAGTCATTTCGTTCAAACCCGACCTTGCGGCCAGTCACGATTAACTCATGCATCAGTCCAAGGTCCTTACCGAATTCATCACCGTTCATTTTGTTCCTTTCTGTACACGCCTTCCGAAGAAGACTCGCACGTTTTTTGCTAGAGGACTTGGCCAAAGGTTTCGTCATAGCAGGAAATGGCCCAACAGTTTGAGTCGCTTTCTGCTATGACGAAATAGCTTAAATTATCAAAAGTTCAACTGCCGCTAGGATAGCACAAACCCTTGTCAAAGTCAAGGTTTCGTGCTATGTTATACTTGTTAGTAGTTCTTTGATTTTAACGTCCGAAAACCACAACCTTAACCAAAGGAATACCTATGAGCGCACAGCTCTTCCAGCAGTACAGTCAGTTCGAGGATGGACTCCGAAAGAAGTTCCATGTTCACGCGTTGTATCGGTCATTTCACAAACTCTCGAAGGATAAATTCATCGAATATCTCCTTCAGATCGGCTTCATCGCCCAAAACTTTGTGAAGTGGTACGAAACTGCAAAGCTCGGAATGCAATCCGAGTCGGCGCGCGAAGTTGTTCGGAACATCTTGCGGGATGAAATTCCGCAGAGTGGCACAACCCATCAAGATGATCGTCTGTACGATCTCAACCTGATTGGGGCGAGCACCGAGCAAGTTCGTAACGTGAAGCCCTCGGTAGCGACACGCAAAACCATCGAGCGTCTCTACGAGCTCGTCAGGTTTCCGCAAGAAGATTACGACCTTCGGGTCATGATCACATTGCGGATCGCAGGTGAAGTGCTGGTGGCCGAGCAGTACCAGCACATCATTCGCTACATGCGAGTAAATCTCGGCATTGCGGGCAGTCAATCGCGTTTCTACTTCCCTCATTGGCAACATGATCTCAAAGGAGCAAAAGTTGAAGGAGAACCCGGTCATACGGATTCCTTCGACAAGCTGCTCGAAAGCATGATCACCAATGAGCGGGAGCTCGAAGTTGCCAAAGACGTGGCCGAGAAGGCGTTCGAGGCTCGATCAGGCATTCATGATCAGTTCGTGAGAAAACCTACACGAGTTCTTCTGCAAACTGCAGGTGTCGTCGTTGCTTTGGTACTTACTGTGTTCTTGGGAACCAGTCTATACCAGAAAATGACGGAGCCGAGTTATTACCAGTTCCTCGCAAGTCTTCCACCTCAAGCTCGGAATTTCTATCTCGGTCTTGAGATAAAGCTCATCGAGCGAGCCCAAAACGGCATCGACGTCAAAAACCTTCACAGGATTGGTACGTCGAAGTACGCGAGTCAGGTTTGGGGTGATTGGCCGTAGTAGCCAAGTGTTAGACCATTCAGCCAGTTGTTTGACTCACGTCAGCAACTGGCTTTTTAATTTCCCGCTCCCTCTCCCGCGCTTTTCCACACTGGATTACAAACTCAGGTATTTACGCCTTCCACATAGAAAAACGACCTACCCGAAGGCAGGTCGTCTGGGAATCGCGAGAGGATGTCACTTCCTCCGCGGCTGGACATCGGGGACATCAATGCCCCGTGGCTGCGAGAACGCAAATTTTGACCGAAGTACAAGCGTCCCCAAGCAAAGATCGGCAAAGGGCAACACGACGTTGAAGTTTTTCCCCATGTACCGATGATGGAGAAGGTGGTGTCCGTTGAGCCGGTAGAAAATCCGGCAACCGAACACATTGAACCGCTCAATGAGCCGCCGCTTCGCTTTCGGTAAGTGCATGCACCAATGTATGTACTCGTAGACAGCGTAGTAGAGAGCGGCGACAATGCATTGGACGATAACGATCGTCCAATCCCCGAAATACCACGCCGCAAGCGCGGGCAGAATCGCGGTGACAAGAATGAGCACCGGCCCATTCCACCACGCCATCGAGATTATCCTGGCATCCTCTCGTCTTTTGCAATGATACGTTTCATCAAATCCGAAGACATGATGATGAATTTTCGCGTGGGCCTGGTACGCGTAGGTGAACCCGAAGAACGGCCGATGCATGAGAAACCGATGGAGCGTATGTTCAAAGAAAGAAGCATACGCCGCACTGGCACAGAGAAGAAACAGAAAGTACATGTAGTGCCCCTTTCCGGCGCCGAAGCGCCATGATGAAGAACAGTTTGAATCCTATGAAATTATAGCACGCGCGGTTCATCCGAAACATCCACCGCTAGGGAAAAATGTGAATAGCAACTCACCCGCGATTTCCAAATTTCCTCCAGATAAAAAGGGATGCGGTCTAAGGTCGTAGAGATTCTCGCATTCATCCAATAGCGCACAATGCGCATTTTGCACGGAAAATATTATTCATACGTTCCTAGGAATGTATGAATGATGTGATTGGAAGGATAAAATTCAAAAACCCGTGACCATGGTTCAGGCCGCGAGTACTATACCGGTCTATCCTCTCTATTCTAGTGTTCTCGAGAACACTAGAATAGAGAGGATATTCTCAAAACAATTTTCATGACGCATACGGGAATCGAACCCGTGTTCCCACCGTGAGAGGGTGGTGTCCTAGCCGCTAGACGAATGCGCCGCGGAAAGCTTTCAGCTGACAGCTGTTAGCTTACAGCTTTTGAAAATATAGCATTTTTGGGAAAAATCACAAAAATCTGCGGCGTCTACAAACTACCACCCACTACCTACAAACTAGACTCTTCGCTTCCAGTTGGCTTCTTGCCGCACGAGCAGCTCCTCCGCGCGTTCCGGCTCCGCCATGATTTCTTCAACAATACATTCCATGCGTACTGCTTGCGAACCTTTTATGAGAACGACATCGCCCTCTCGGAGAAGTCTCTCAAGAAACTTCCCCGCCTCTGCCGCATTGTCAAACTGAAACACCGCCGCCTCTCCCATCCCCGCCTGGAGCGCCCCCTCCGCAATGTCGCGCGCCCGGACTCCTACAGTAAGAAGCTCATTGCAAACTCCCGCCGCCTCCTCCCCCGCCAGTCTGTGCGCCTCCTTTGAGTACTTGCCGAGCTCCATCATATCGCCAAGGACAGCAATCCGCCGCCCGCTTCCATCAATGCGCCCAAGTGTCGCAAGTGCCTCGGCGACCGCCACCGGTGAAGCATTGTACGAATCGTCAATAATCGTCGTGTCCTTGACGCCGGAAAGGAGGCGCATCCTCCCCGGGGGCGTCTCGTGGAGGCGGAAGGTCTCGGCAAGCCGAACAAGGTTGTACTCCTCTGCCACGCCGACAGCGAATGCTGCGAGGACTGGATACATGTGCTGGCGCCCGAGGACGCCATGAAGCGAGACCGGCACCATCACGCCGCCGCACGTCACCTTGAACGAAATGCCTAACGGAACTTTCCGCCTCCCGCGCCTCTCGTAGAGCACTTCATCGTCTGAACCGAGAACATCGGCGCCAGCGGGAAGCATACCGTACCGAATAACGCGCCCGGGCGCGGCGGCGGCGAGGAGCGCCGCATCCTCATCGTCGCCATTCAGAATCGCGACTCCCCCGTGCTGCAAACTCTCCACGAGCGCGCGTTTTTCCAGCACGAGCTCCTTGGGACTCTTAAAGAACTCCACATGAACCGGAACTTTGCCGATGCGCGTCATGACGACGATGTCGGGCCGGAGCCACCGTGCAATCCTCCGGATATCGCCCGGACGGTCAGCGCCGACCTCAAGAACGAGAACGGACGGATAGTGGTAGGGAAAAAGGATGAGCATAGCTCCCATCAACATATTCCAAACCCAGCGAAGCGGGTTCTGCCACCCGTTCGGGCACCCGAGTATCGCAAGGGGAACGCCGATGTCGCTGTTGAAACTCTTCTCGCTCTTGCGGACGTACGCAAACTCGGCGAGCGCGGTGTAGATCGCATCCTTCGCAGACGTCTTGCCGACGGACCCCGTCACCGCAATAACCTTCGGTCTGTACTTCGCGAGCACAAGCCGCGCCTCAAGGGTCAATAACCATACGATGATGTACTTAAGAAAAGATTTCATGGAAAGTTTGCAAGTCTCGGATCTAGAATGTAAAGTGTAAATCTAAAAGTCCAAAATGACAGTGTGAAGTGTAAAGTCCGTCACTCGGCCTCCTCATTTTTAATTTTGAATTGTCATTTTTCACTTTACACTTTTAACTTTAAACTTTCTATCTGTCCGGCGGCACTTCGTAGTAATTCAAGAGAAACTTCATCGTCTTCATAAAGGGTTCGGTGAGCGTGTGTGATGCGTACGTCACCCCCTGCGGCTCAAGCAGGTAGAAGAAAACAAAAAATTTCGGGTCGTAGGCCGGCGCATACCCAAAAAACGAATGGAGGTAACGGTCGTCATAGTACCCTCCCCCGCCCTCCTTCGCAATCTCGGCCGTTCCCGTCTTCGCCGCGATGCTGTAGTGCGGGACTTTGTAGCTTCCACCAAGAAGCGCCGTGTCAACGACCCGAACGAGCATCCCCGTCACCGTTTCGGCGGTCCGCTCGGAGAACACCCGTCGCGGCGGATCGGAACGAATCTCTTTTGAAAAGCCGAGACGATACGTGATGCGCGAAACGATGTGGGGGTCGGGGAGGAGTCCGCCATTCGCAAGCGTTGCAAGCGCACGCGCCGCGCCGATGGGGGTGAGCGCGATGCCCTGTCCAAACGAGGCGGTCGCCTGTTCAATGTCCCGCCCGCTTTGAAGATTTCCGATAAGCCCGTGCGTTTCGTTCGGAAGGTCAATGCCCGTCTCTTCGCCAAAACCAAGCTCCTCAAGATAGCCGACGAACCGCTCTTTCCCCACCGAGAGCGCCACGTGAGCGGCGCCCGTGTTGAGCGACTGGCTAAGCACCTCCTGCATGTTCACGACTCCCCGCGCCTTGCCGTCAAAATTGGAGATGCGCTTCCCATTGAGTTCCATGAAACCGTCGTCCCGATAGGTGCTCGTCGCCGTCACCGTGCCGGTATCAATCCCGATTGCCATGGTGAGCGGCTTCATGATAGAGCCGAATTCGTAAACACTTTCAACGAACGGGTTGCCGAAAACCCCGCTGTCTTTCTCTTTCTGAAATGCGTTTGGATCAAACGACGGGTGTACCGCCATGCCGATCACTTCGCCGCTCTCGGGCGCTATCACCACCGCGCCGCCCTCCCGCATGCGATACGTTCTCCCGAGAAGCTCCAACTCCCGCTCAAGGAATCCCTGCACGGTCGGCTCCAGTGAGGCGACAATGTCACCTTCAAATTTCTTCTCTCGGCTTGCTACTTTCTCAAACCCGCCGAACAGTTCGGCAAAAAAATTTGACGGCGCTCCCCTCCCCTCGCGGTACAGAACGTCCTCGTAATATCGTTCAAGGCCGTAGCGTCCCGCACGCTTGTTCTCTTTGTACGCGAGAAAGCCGAGGATGTGCGACGCGAGCTGCTCCCCGGGATACACTCGCCATTTCTCACGGTAGACGGAAACGCCCGGAAGCCGCAACTTCTCAATCTGTTCACCGATTTCCACCGGCACCTGCCGCTTGATCTCCTCGTACGGATCATCCCGCTTCCCCGCTTTTGTGAGAAATTCATCGCGGGAGAGCGGGAGCAGGCGCGCGAGCTTCTCATACGTTTCCTCCGGGTCCGTAATGTCAATCGGAGTAATGGCGAGGATAAATCCTTCCTGAAGCGTACCGACGGCAACCTCCGCGCCCTCTTTGTCGGTAAAGTATATCGTGCCGCGATCAAAATCCTCCGCCGCGACTACTCTGTAGCGAGTAGCCGCACGCTCCGCAAACTCATCCCCGTGGACGACCTGAATATAGTACAGCCGCCCAAGAACAAGAATGGTCGCGGCGGTGAGAGCGATTGAGATGAGGCGGATCCGGAGCGTATACATAGGTGCCTACTGCCTAGAACTCATTTCAAAACCTACCATGGACATTTTGATTGAAGTCATTTCGCATCGTCGCCGCGCCAGATTTGGTAAAAAACCGCTTCTCCTCGGTCGGAGCACCTCGGTGCACCTCCCTCGTCTGCGCTGTTTTTTCCTCAAATCTGGCACGGCTTTGGATTGCGATAGGTTTTGAAATGAGTTCTCTAGATGCCGCTCCCCTTTGCGAGGAGGAGACCAAGCGGCAGGCGACTCACATAGCGGAGCCGCGGCGTTTCCACAAATCCACGCTCAATCGCAAAGTCGGCGGTGATGGTGCGCGTGCGGGAGAGGTACTCGCTCTCAAGCGCCGCGACGCGACTTTGGAGAACGCGGACGCGCTCCTCCGCGCTCCCTCGCGCCGCGACATTTATAACCGCCTGATTCACCGCATACACATAGAGAAAAATGAGGAGGAATACCCCTCCGAAGAGCGCGCGCGTTATGTACGAAAGTTTTTCGCCAAGCGCCGCTGCGTGGACTCTGTTGTTTGTATGCGTCATTATTATAGTGTTAAACGTTGTGTGTAAAGACTTTTTTGGGCTATCATGTTTACTCTACTTAAGGCAGTGTTTTTGCGTTCTTTTCAATCCCCCGAAGTTTCGCGCTCCGGGCCCGAGGATTGTGCGCCGTTTCGGCAGGGCCTGGAATAATCGCTTTTTTCGTGAGGAGCTTCACCTTGTCATCTCGCGCCCACTCCCGAAAGGTACGCTTCACGATTCTGTCTTCCAAGCTGTGGAACGCAATGACTGCCATCCGCCCGTTCGGACGAAGCGCGTGAAGTCCCCTCTCAAGCCCTTCCGAGAGCGCCCGGAGCTCGTCATTGACCGCAATGCGCAGCGCCTGAAAGGTGCGTGTCGCCGGATTGATCCTCCCGCGACGGTAGCGCTCCGGCACGGCCGCGGCGATGACGCCCGCGAGCTCCTTTGAACTCTCAATACTTTTTCGTTCCCGCGCCGCGACAATCTCCGCCGCAATCCGTTTCGCAAAGCGCTCCTCGCCATACGTTCGAATGATGAGCTCAAGATTCTCTGCCGCCCACCCGTTCACGATGTCGCGGGCGGTGAGCGTTTCGGGTTGCGGGGAATCGTCAAAGGTCATGAGGAGCGGCTCATCGGCGCGGAAGGAGAACCCTCTCCCCGATGTCTCAAGCAGGTCGCTTGAGAAACCGAGGTCAAAAAGAATCCCATCTGCGCCTGTCACGGCGACGCTCGCGAGCGCCTCGCCGAGCT
>VMFH01000009.1 GCA_007375925.1 Parcubacteria group bacterium Gr01-1014_72
AAGAGGATGTATAGGGGGTGACACTTGACCAATGCCAGAAGGTCAAACAGTAGCGGTCGCTTCGCTCAAGCTTCGCGACCGCAATGACTAATTCCTAATTCCTAATAAATTTCCAATGTCTCAATTTTAAATTTGGGATTTGGGATTTGCTTAGAAATTAGAAATTAGAAATTGCGGTCAGTCGTGGAGTGTGAGCGGAGCGGCTGACCGCTGTAAGCCCTGGTGAATGTCGGCAATAACTATAATTGTCCTAAGGTCACATTTCTCTTGATTTGTCAAGGGGGGTGTGAGGATTGGGACAATTACAGTTCGGCATTCGTGAATATCGCTGCCCATCCTAAATCGTAAGACGATCGGGTGTCCTAAATTAGCTATATGCTGGAAAATCCGAGTATCTTCAAGTACTCACTTGGGAGTTGGACTCCCAAGTGAGTGAAAATCTTGAAGTACGGCCGCCGTCGCTTAATAAGCTATGGCGAGCCAACGGACAATCAGCAGGGAAGACTACCAGTGCAGACACTGGAATTATCAATGTCCAATTATCAATTTTCAATCAATACTCAATGTTAGATATTCAAACATTGGGAAATTGAAAATTGTAAATTGAGAATTGAAAATTCCGATGCCTTGCATCGGCAGAACCCTCAGAGACTACACGCTGAACTCTGGAAACTAGAAGCTGGAATCTGGATGCTGGAAAATCTTTCTAGCCTCCAGCAATCTAGCCTCCAGTCCTCCAGTGTATGATATAGTCCGACCTTTATGGCGACATAAAGAACAAGCAGAAATGACTTGTCGTCCCGCAGGGTATGCGGGATAGTAACAATAGTGAGCGAAGTACCTTGTCGGGTAAGTCGTCGGACTTGCCCCTTAATCAAGTAATTGGTTATGCAACACGTGCTGTATCGGTGAAGCCTAAAATCTGGATTGATAAACTCCAGACATGGTAATACCGAGGGAACCTGCCAAAATTTTTGCGCAAACAAAAACTTAAGCGGGACGCCGTAGAGACTACACGCATGCATCCAAATCTTCTTTGGATGAAGATATAGTCCATGCCTCACGAAAGTAGAGGATTCGTATTTATTCGCATCATTCGTACCAATTCGTATATTGGCATCGTGCTGGTGGGTAGTTTTAGTGGGGCGCTATCCTTCTAAAAAGTAACGAAGGAGTCCATTAAGGTCAGCTAGGCGCGAATGGAAACCGTGCCGATAGTGCAATGGCAAAAGCTGGCCTCACTGTAAGGGGTACATCCCAAGCAGACGCGAAAGCGGGGCATAGTGAACCGACGGTCCGTATTAGATGCGGCCGGAGATTATCGGACAAAAGCTACTCTAGGGATAACAGGCTAGTTCCGCCCAAGAGTCAAGAGGCTCCCTCAAACGGTAACGTTTGAGTAAACTGCGACTCAAATCGGTGAAACCCAGCACTTTCTGTCTTTAAGTTCAATAAAATTGTATAGCACAACATGCTATAATTATTGGACTTACTTAAGACTTGAGTATAGAAAGTGCTGGGCAATACCGAGGGTAAGAAAACTTGTCTTATGAATACAAAACGAGCGCGTGAAGCTCGAAAACTTGAAATAGGAGAACGGCAAAAAGAAGTAATAATGGGATCTCTATTAGGAGATGCTCATCTTGTTCGGACAACATATGGGTTTGCCTTTCGGGTAAATCATGGGATTGTCCAAAAAGACTATGTAGATTGGAAGTATAAGGAGATAGAAAGTTTAACAAACTCTTCTCCCAAAACCTACAAAAACTCTTATTACTTTAGGACCGTTTCTCATCCGTTCTTTGAAATTTTGCGGAAAGCTTTCTATCGAAGAAGACGCAAAATTGTTCCAAAAATCTTGGAAGAGTGGATGACTCCTTTGGCTCTGTCAGTCTGGATTATGGACGATGGATCAAGGGATGGAAATCAGGTGAGAATTAATTCCCAGTGCTTCTCAAAAAGAGAAAACAAAGAATTGATTCGTATTTTTAAGGCTACACTTGGAATAAAAGCGACATTGAATCGCGATAAAGATATGTTTAGGTTAAGGATTGCTGATTCCAGCATGACTAAACTTAAAAAAATGGTTGAACCATTTATCGTTCCAAGTATGCGATATAAGTTTTCCCCGTAACGACTTCAAAATTTATCTTCACGCAAGAGAAAATTTTGGGACTGCGAATTTTTCGCGGTAATACGTCGCTATCCCGAAAGGGATAAAGGTATAGTCTACCTCATAAGTAATTATGAAGTGCCATATCGACGGCGGAGTTCGGCACCTCGATGTCGGCTCACCACATCCCGGGGGTGGAGAAAACATAACTTCTCTCCTTGAAGGAAACTTCAAGGTAATAAACAAGCTCAAAACGGTAGAGGCTAAACATGTGATCTGTGTTTCGCAGGTCCCAGGTGGTACAATATCACCTATCATGTATGCTAGTGCCGTAGGAAAAATTGGGGTTAAGGTTGATCACGCGTATCTTGCTGGTCTCATTGATGGCGACGGATGCATTATGGCAACCATTGAGAGGCACAGTGAGAAAAAGTTCGGGTTTCGAGTTCGTGTTGAAGTAAAGATCACTCAAAAAGAGTCCGATCTTCTCATAGCACTCAGGTCTTTTTATAGAATTGGTGTAGTGAGAGGTAACAGAACGACTTTTGATTGGATCATCAGAGACAAGAATCATGTTTCCATGATTTTGAATCTCATTGCTCCTTACACGAAAGCGAAATTGAAACAAGTAGAATATGCTCACCGCATATTGCATTTGTCGGACGGTTCAAAAAACGAACTTATCAAAATGGCGCGATTGGCTGATGCATTGTCGAAGTTCAACGTACGATCCAAGAATCGTCGTCTGAACTATGCCTCAATGATCAAGATTCCAATTTCCTCTAACGACTGATTGTTGCGATTTTGGTTGCAACATGAGATACGTTCCGCTTGGCGGGAGTATCACACGGCTTGCATCTACAGTATTCTTGGTGACAAGAAATACTACGATGAAGGAATAGTCTGATACTTGCGGAAACGCAAGATAACAAACAAGAGCTCCCAAGGGTATGGCTGTTCGCCATTTAAAGTGGTACGTGAGCTGGGTTCAAACCGTTCAGGAGATAATGATTTGTCTTTTGAACAGTTTGAACCCGAGGCAAAAGACATAGAAATCGCGGCGGCTTTCACGAGAAATCGTGATTGACAAATCGACTCATATCGATGGAGTCCTATTGATGAATGGTAAACTACCATATGATAGGATAATATCGAGGGAAGTTGTGTATGAAGAATCTTTTCACTGAAAAGTTCGTACACTAACCCCGTAGAGACTAGACGTCGATCGTCCAAAATGGATGAAGGTATAGTCCAATGCACTTAGTAATAAGTGGGTATATAACTATATCTAACTAATTGATAGGAATAGTTAGATTGAATCATGCGCGAGACAGGTTGGTCTCCTATCTGCTGCAGGCGTTGATTCTTGAGGGGAGTCTTCATTAGTAAATGATTGCTACTTCCCGCAGTAATGCGGGATGACAATTCGGCTAATAACGGTGGAATCTTAGTCCTTTTGATCTGTTGATAACCAAAGCTTCGGATGGTTCAGAAGTATGGTACAATTTACTTGAGGACCAAAAGTAACTAAGACAATACCGTGGGAAGTCGTTGTCAGTGCAAAGCCACTGACACGCGGACAGTCGCAGACTGGACGCGGGCTAACGCTGAAAGGAAAAATCTTTTCTGCGGCGGTCTGCGTGAAGTCAGCGTAAGTCAGCGTGCCCGTTCTGACGGGCAATTGACCCCGTAACGACTGAGCCCCGCCATTGCGGGGCGAGATGGGAGATGCCTTAGCGCCAGACGTTAAGACGACACTTCCATAATACGCTGACATCCGCCAGATGGCGGATGAAGATATAGTCTACACCTCTAGTGATAGAGGAGCAGTTCTTATTCGTATCATTCGCATGCATTCGTATATTGGCATCGCGATGTGAGCGAGGCGAACGATGTGACGAGAGGACCATGAAGAACGGACCTCTGGTGTACCTGCTGTCGCGTCAGCGGCAACGCAGGGTAGCTATGTCCGGAACGGATAACCGCTGAAAGCATCTAAGTGGGAAGCCGTCCCCAAGATGAGGAATCGAGCTAGCGCAACATCTAGCTTCTAACTTCTAACGAAGTTAACTTCCAACTTCCAACTTATAACTTCCAACTCAAGAGAATCCAGATTCTTTTTGTTGGTTGTTAGTAGTTGGCCGTTGGTTGTTGACCAGTTGGTCGTTGGTAGTTGGCTGTTGCGTTAGCACAGGCCCGTCGGAGATGACGACGTTGATAGGCCCTAGGTGTACGCACAGTAATGTGTTCAGCCGAGGGGTACTAATCCGCCGATTCCTATTAGGAAACTTGATACCACAGTTTAACCCTGTTACGCGGGATCAATACCCGTGTGTGTTCGTTGACGTCTCGCTTGTTGAAGCGGACAGCGGATTTTGGCGAGGGGAATAATCTCGACTAGCCCTTTTGGTTTTAAGACCGTGAGGGCAGGAGCCGATGAGTAATCACGGTTCGTATTCCCCTTGCCAATTTTTATCCGCAAGAGTTTGAACCTTGAGAGTTGGTGGCTTATCGCAGAGGAAACACCTCTTCCTCCACCGACGCAGAGCTTTGCGTGTTCACCATTTTAGTCTGGTGACTTGACGCCGTGGAAACACCTCTTCCCATTCCGAACAGAGAAGTTAAGCACGGTAGTAGCGATGGTATCCCGCGCCATGCGGGGGAGAGTAGCTAGTCGCCAGTCTAAAGTAGTGAACTCAATGAAGGTTTCAAGCTATGGTATACTCACCGCATGTTTTCATGGGCAACCCGTCGAAAGCTCCTCTTTGCGCTCGCGGCACTCCTCTTCCTAGGCGCCGCAGTGGGCCTGCCTGCCTTCTTCCTTTTTTACACCGCGCCCACGTGCTCGGATGGGAAGCAGAACGGGAACGAGACGGGGATTGACTGCGGCGGGTCGTGCACGATTCTCTGCACGGCCGATACGCTCGCTCCGCTCATACACTGGGTTCGCATTTCGCCGGTTGGAAAGGGGTTTTGGAATGCGCTCGCGTACGTTGAGAATCCGAATTTTGAATCAGGCGCATTTGAGACTCCCTACCGATTGGAGCTGTACGACAGAGAGAATGCTCTTGTTGCAGAGGAGCGAGGGTTCGTCGCGATTCCTCCGCGAACCGCCTTCGGGGTGTTTCGCGGGAGCGTCGGTACCGGCGAGCGGACACCCGTGCGGGCGCTTTTTGAGTTCATACGGGAGCCGGTATGGAAGCACGTTGTGACGTTTCCTGCGGAGGTTTCCGTTACCGCGAAAGAGCTCGTCTCGCCGGAGTCGGCACCGAAGCTTATCGTCACGTTCACGAACCGCTCGCTCGCCGACATAACCAATCTTGAGGCCGTTGCGATTCTCTACGACCGTTCTGAAAATGTTGTCGGTTTCTCCCGGACCGTCATTGACCTTCTCCCGAAGGACGGCTTGCGAGAGGCAGTCTTCACCTGGCCCGCGCCCTTCACGCGCCCCGTGACGCGGATAGAGGTTCTCTCCAACGCATTTGACCCACGCCTCAATCTGGGGCAATAACACCTCCTAGAACTCATTTCAAAACCTACCATGGAATTAGCACAGGGAACCATTTCGCATCGTCGCCGCGCCAGATTTGGTAAAAAACTGCTTCTCCTCGGTCGGAGCACCTCGGTGCACCTCCCTCGTCTGCGCTGTTTTTTCCTCAAATCTGGCGCGGCTTTGGATTGCGATAGGTTTTGAAATGGGTTCTATGCTTCCGCTCCCTCGCGCCCCTCACCCGCGAACTGTACGCACCCCCTTCAGCCATTTTGACTGGCTGCTATTCTTCTCTGTCATGCCGCTCGTCGCGGCGGGGCTCGCGACGATGAATTCATTCACGGGAGGAGAGGAAGTTTTTTTTGAGCGCCAGCTTGTCGCACTCTCGCTTTCGGTGGGCGTGTTTCTCCTTGCCGGCCTCACCGATTGGCGTTTTATCCGCCGAACCGGCGTGCTCATCTCCATCTTTTTCGCAGTCGTGCTGCTTCTCGGAACGCTCCTTGTCACGGGAACTGTCGTGAAAGGCGTGCAGAGCTGGTACTCGCTCTATTTTTTCAACTTCCAGCCGGCGGAACTCGCAAAACTCGTTCTCATCCTCATCCTTGCAAAATATTTTTCAAGGCGGCACATAGAAATCGCACACATTCGGCACATTCTCGTGTCCGGCGTCTATACCCTCATTCTTTTCCTTTTGGTGCTTTTGCAGCCGGACTTTGGTTCGGCAATCATCATCTTTCTCATTTGGTTCGGGATGGTGCTCCTCTCCGGCATCTCAAAGAAGCACCTCCTCCTTGTCCTCTTCACAGGCGTGCTTTCATTCGCATTCCTCTCCACATTCGTTTTCAAAGAATATCAGAAAGAACGCATCCTCTCCTTTGTTCATCCGCTCGCTGATGTTCGCGGTGCGGGATATAACGCCTACCAATCCACCATCGCCGTCGGATCGGGGGGTCTCTTTGGAAAGGGACTTGGGTACGGTACGCAGTCGCGTCTCAAATTTCTTCCGGAGTACCAGACGGACTTCGTCTTCGCCGCCTTTGCGGAAGAGTGGGGATTTTTGGGCGTGCTCCTTCTCCTCGTTCTCTTCGGCATTCTCATAACCCGCATTCTCGTGAATGCTCTCCACGGCGCGACGAATTTTGAGATTCTGTTCGGACTTGGGCTTGCCGTGTACTTCATGAGTCACCTCACGATTCATATGGGGATGAACGTGGGGCTCCTCCCCGTCACGGGCATCACACTCCCCTTTGTGAGCTATGGCGGCACGCACCTCCTCATTGAGTTTCTCGGGCTCGGCATGCTCATGGGAATGCGCCGGTACCGCCGGACTGCGCACCGTGAGGAGATTGAGCAGAACGAACTGCACGGCGTGCTCACACGCTCACCTCAATAGCTCTTCAGGATTAGAACTCATTTCTAGGAGGAGCTCGCGGTATGAATCAACTGCCTCGGTAGAGACGCTCTGTTGCGGTGAACATATCCTTAAAGGAGAACTGTTCGGTAACGGTTCGGCGAAGATTTTCACCCTGCCGTTTGCGCTCAAGCGGGCGCGTGAGGAAGAAGCGGAGGGCGCGAGCGATCTCTCGCGGGCGGCGGGGCTTGATGAGCACCCCGTTCTCCATATCTCGTATGAGGTCAGGTACGCCGCCGACGCTTGTTGCTACGACCGGTACGCCGGCACTCCCCGCCTCAAGGAGCGTATAGGGCAGGCCTTCTTTGTGTGAAGGGAGGAGAAAGATGTCAAAGGCGGCGAGGAGAAGCGCTGCATCATTTCGTTCCCCGACGAGTATAATTTGATCGCGCAGACGATTCTCTTTGATTGCCTCCTCAAGGGCGTGCCGTTCCTCTCCCTCGCCGATGATGACCCATACGAACATCGCTCCCGCATCGGCATCTCGCTTGAGGAGGGAGAACGCCTGTACCCCATCTTTGAGCCCTTTGTTTCGGTGCAGTTCCGCAACTGTCCCTACCCAGAGCACGCTCGCTGGTACTCTATGAGCGGAGAGGATTTCGGCTCGCGCATCGGCTTTCTTCCGGAATGACACCTCCCGCACGCCGTTTCGTATGAGTGTTATTTTGCGCGCTATGCCGGGGAGCCCCATTGCCGCCGCTCTATCTTGCTTTGAAACGACAATGATATGGTGCGAGAGGATAGCAATTGCCCATACGGCAAGTTGTATGAGGAGGCGGGAAAGTCTCGTGCGCCTCTCAAAAAACGCCCACCCGTGGCTCGTGGTGAGTATGTTTTTGACTCCGAGGAGGCGACCTGCGAGCGCCCCGAGTCCCGCGGCCTTCGGGCTGTTGAGGTGAAGAATACTGGGGCGTGTTGCTCGTATGATAGAAAGCAGTTCTTTGAAGGCGCGCACTTCCCTAAAGAGGCGTATATCGCGCTCAAGCGATTGCACGTGGTGTACCGTGATGCTTGCGGTGCGAAGTTTCTCGGCAAGCAGGCCGTCTCCGCCAAGCGCAACGTGTACTTCGTACTCCTCTTTTGGGAGCGCGGTTGCAAGGTCGTACACGTACCGCCCTGCCCCGCCCCAGTTTGATTTCGTAATTATGTAAAGGATCTTTTTTTTATTCTGTTGCATGAAAATATGATTACTCCAACCCCGACGCTTCGGTCGGGGTCCCGACTGAAACGTCGGGACTGCTCTTGGTGATGATGTAAAGAATTCGTTTTTTGTGTTGTTCCTCATTACTCATTTTATGTTCCATGTTCCATGCTTCATGTTCTGTGCTCTAAGACTATAGCTTTTTGAGCCCATTTTTGCTACCATACCCCCTGTTTTCATATGCGTGTACTCAATAAAAAGGAGCCGCTCATCCTCCTTCTCGGTGATATCGTCTTTTTCTATAGCGCGCTTTGGCTGACGCTCCTCATGCGCTATGGCGAGTTTCCCGATGTCGTGCGATGGCGGGAACACGTCGTTCCGTTTTCATTTCTCTGCGCCCTCTCTATCGCCGTTTTTTTTATCGCCGGCCTCTACGAAAAGCACACAATACTCTTTCGGAGCAAGCTCCCAACAATTCTTTTGAATGCGGGTGTAGCGAACAGCATTCTCGCTGTCGCGTTTTTTTACTTCATTCCCGCCTTCGGCATCACCCCAAAAGTAAACCTCTTTATCTACATCATTGTTTCATTCCTCCTCTCGCTCTCGTGGCGAAGTATGAGCCACGTATTCCTCGGCGCGCGCCACCGTCAGAACGCGCTCCTCATCGGGAGCGGTGAGGAGATGCGGGAGCTCCAAGAGGAGGTGAATGGAAACTCCCGCTACGGGATGCGCTTCATTTCCTCCGTTGACGTGAACAAGCTTGAGGGTCTGGATTTTCAGGAGGAGATTGTGAAGCGTCTGTATGTCGAGGAGGTCGGCATCATTGCCGTGGACCTTCGCAGTGACAACGTGGAACCTATCCTGCCGCACCTTTACAACCTCATTTTTTCCCGCGTGCAGTTTGTAGATATGCATAGAGTGTATGAGGATATCTTTGACCGCATCCCCCTCTCCCTCGTTCGCTATAACTGGTTTCTGGAGAATATCTCGGTGACGCCGCGCTTTACGTACACAGTTTTGAAGCGGCTCATGGATATTTTCGTTTCGTTCGTTCTCGGCGCGCTCTCAATCGTGCTGTACCCCTTCGTGTATGTTGCGATAAAGTTGGATGACGGCGGCCCGCTCTTTCTTACCCAGGAGCGCATCGGCCGCGGTAACCACATCATTCACACCCGCAAGTTTCGCAGCATGAATGTCTCAAACGCTGGTGGGGCGGAACATATCACGAGGGTTGGGAAATTCCTCCGCACAACTCGAATTGATGAGCTTCCCCAGCTCTGGAATGTCTTTCGGGGGGATCTCTCCCTTATCGGGCCGCGGCCGGAGCTTCCTGAACTCGTGAAGCTTTACGAGAAGGAGATTCCGTACTACAACATCAGGCATCTTCTAAAGCCCGGCCTCTCAGGATGGGCCCAGCTCTACCACAAGAACCACCCCCACTACCGCCCCGACGTGTCGGAGACCCGCGTGAAGCTTTCCTACGATCTCTACTACATTAAAAACCGGTCGCTCCTCCTTGATTTGAAGATTGCGCTCAAAACGATAAAGACGCTTTTGTCCCGTTCGGGGGCATGAAAATAAGTTTGTAAGTTGGTGTGCTTCAAAACAATGAAAGCGGCGAGCAAATCTAAGGTTGTTGTTACTGGTGGGGCGGGATTTATCGGGAGCCACCTTGTAGATGCTCTTGTTCTGAAGGGTTTTGAGGTGCATGCCATTGATAATTTAGTGGCGGGGAAGCGGGAGAACGTGAATTCGAAGGCGGTCCTTCACACTGCCGACATTCGCGACCTTGAAGCAATCCGCTCCATCATCGCCGGCGCGAGGTATGTATTCCACCTTGCGGCCCTGCCGCGCGTTCAATTCTCCATTAAGCACCCGCGCGAGACGAACGAAGCGAATGTCGGAGGGACACTCAATGTTCTTATTGCGTCAGCAGAGGCGAAGGTGAAGCGTTTCGTGTACGGAAGTTCAAGCTCCGCCTACGGCGGCCAGACGACGCTTCCGCTTCGCGAAGGCATGACGCCCCACCCAAAGAGCCCCTACGGCCTCCAGAAGCTCATTGGAGAAGAGTACTGCCGTGTCTGGAGTGCGGTGTACGACCTTCCCACCGTATCCCTGCGCTACTTCAACGTGTACGGTCCCGGGCAACCTTCGGAGGGCGCCTACGCGCTTGTTATCGCCAAGTTTCTGAAACAAAGACAGGAAGGGAAACCACTGACGATTACGGGCGACGGGAAACAGACGCGCGATTTTACGCACGTCCGCGACGTCGTGCGGGCGAATCTTCTTGCCGCGAAAAGTCCGAAGGTGGGGAAGGGGGAGGTCATCAACATCGGTGCGGGGCGCAATGTTTCGGTGAACCGCATTGCAGAGCTTATCGGCGGCCCGACCGAGTACATCTCCGAACGCCTTGAGCCGAAAGACACGCTCGCGGACAATACGCTTGCAAAAAAACTTCTCGGCTGGGAGCCGACGGTTGCGATTGAAGAGGGGATCGCGGAGCTTATGCGTGCATAACGCTGACAGATGCTGGGCCCACATAGAAAATGTGAAGGCGGTAATAGCACATACACAAATAGTAAGCGATCGCTTACTATTTGTGTATAGGGATTTTGAGTCTGAA
>VMFH01000010.1 GCA_007375925.1 Parcubacteria group bacterium Gr01-1014_72
CTGCCGCTCGGCAACCTCACCTCACAGCTTTTAGTGAACATCTACATGAACGAGTTTGATCAGTTTGTGAAGCACACGCTCAAGGTGAAACACTACATCCGTTACGCCGATGATTTTGTCATTTTCTCCGAAGACAGAAGTAGACTGGAAGAAATGGTACGATATATCGTACTATTTTTGCGCGAGAAGTTAAGACTTGAACTTCATCCGGACAAAGTGTTCATCAAAACAATCGCTTCGGGCGTGGACTTCCTCGGGTGGGTGCACTTCCCGGACTATCGGGTACTCCGGACAGCGACGAAACGGCGGATGATCCGGCGTCTTCGCGAAGAGCCGTCTGGTGATACCATCATGTCATATATCGGGATGCTTTCGCACGGGAATACGTTCAAACTACGGAGCGAAATTCTCCCGTTACTCAAAAGATGCTAGAATGGCGTCGTTCAACACTATGGACGAGCAAAAGAAAACTCTGGTTGCCGAGAGGGAGGAAAAAATCCTCGCGTTTTGGGCGGACAAAAAGATTTTTGAGAAGTCGCTTGCAAAACCCGCGCCGAAGGGGGACTTCGTGTTTTACGACGGGCCGCCGTTTGCATCTGGGCTCCCGCATTACGGCCACATCCTTGCCGGTACCATCAAGGACGTCATTCCGCGTTACAAGACGATGCGGGGGTTTCGCGTACCTCGCCGATGGGGATGGGACTGTCACGGACTTCCTGTAGAGAACGAAGTGGAAAAAGAGCTTCAGCTCAAAGCAAAGAAAGATATTGTTTCGTACGGTCTTCAGAAGTTCAACGAAACGGCGCGGAAAACGGTGATGCGGTACGCCGATGATTGGCGGCGTATCATCCCGCGCATGGGGCGATTCGTGGACATGGACAATGACTACCGCACGATGGACTCGTCATACACGGAGTCCGTGTGGTGGGCGTTCAAGACGCTCTACGAGAAGAATCTAGCGTACGAGGGATTCAAGAGTATGCACCTATGTCCACGGTGCGAGACGACACTCTCTAATTTTGAGGTGACGCAGGGGTACAAAGATGTCACCGACCTGTCGGTCTGTGTGAAATTTTCAATTTTTCTCCCTTCGGGAGATCTCCCGCAGGGAGACAATTCTCAATTTTCAAAAACATACTTAATTGCATGGACGACAACGCCGTGGACACTGCCGGGGAATGTGGCGCTCGCGGTGAATCCGGATAAGGTGTATGCAGAAGTTAAAAATGTAAATCTAAAAGTGCAAAATGACAGTGTAAAATTTAAAAGTGAAGAAGGGGTGCACTACATACTTGCCAAAGAGCGTGCCGTGGAGATTTTCAAGGAGTATGAATACGAAATCGCGCGCGAGGTAAAAGGCAGCGAGCTTGTCGGGCTCTCGTACGAGCCGTTGTTTGAGTATTACGCGAAGGATTCAAAACTGCCCAATCGCGAGAATGGGTGGAAGGTGTATGCGGGAGATTTCGTGACGACAACGGAGGGGACGGGCATTGTGCACATCGCGCCTGCGTTCGGCGAGGACGACTACCAACTCTCGCTCAAGGAGAAACTTCCGTTCATTCAACACATCGGGACAGACGGGCGCTTCAAGCCGGAGGTAAAAGATTTCGCGGGACTTCAGGCAAAACCGAAAGGGAACCCGCAGGAGACGGACAAGAAAATAATCGCACACCTTACGGCGCGAGGCGCGCTGTTTGCGATGGAGCCGATCACGCACTCCTACCCTCACTGCTGGCGGTGCGATACGCCGCTTCTCAATTATGCCGCCGTCTCATGGTTCGTCCGCGTCGTCGCACTGCGGGACAAACTTCTCTCCGAGAACAAAAAAATCGGCTGGGTGCCGTCGGAAATAGGCGATGGGCGGTTCGGCAAGTGGCTTGAAGGGGCTCGGGACTGGGCAATTTCCCGTTCCCGCTTCTGGGGCGCGCCAATTCCGGTGTGGCGATGCGATGGCTGTACGGAAACGCGGGTCTTTGGAAATACGCGCGAACTTCTGGACGTGCTTCCGAAGAGTGGGAACAAGTACTTCCTCATGCGACACGGCGAAGCGGACAATAATGTTGAACACATTATTAGCAGTGAACTCAGCAATCCGCATCATCTAACGGAAGTGGGGAAGCGGCAGGTGCGGGAGGTCTGTGCAAAACTCAAAAACAAGCACATTGACCTCGTCTTCGTTTCGCCCTTTCTTCGCACGCAGGAAACGGCGAAGATAGTCGCTGAAGAAATTGGCCTTTCCAAGGGAGCGTTCATTACCGACGAGCGAATCAGGGAACTTCGCACCGGTGCGTACAACTTACGAAGTATTAGGGATTTCACCTCGTACTTTTCCTCGCCGGAGGAGCGTTTCGTGAAGGCGACTCCGGGCGGCGAGAGCTACACAGAGGTAAAACGGCGGATGGGGGGATTCCTCTCCGAGATTGACGCGAGTGAGCGCTTCCGCGGCAAGAACATTCTCATCATCACGCACGACGCTCCCGCATGGATGCTCTGTGCGGCGGCGGCGGGCGCGGATGTAAAAAAAGCTCTCCAGATCCGCGGCGAGGACGACTATTTCATCAAGAATGGGGAGGTGAAGGAGCTCTCCTTCACGCCGCTCCCGCACAACGCGGACTTTGAGCTTGACCTTCACCGTCCGTTCATTGACGACGTTGTGTTTCCCTGCGCGCCCTGCGGAGCGAAACGTTCCGTGATGCGCCGCGTGCCGGATGTGTTTGATTGCTGGTTTGAGTCGGGCTCCATGCCGTTTGGAGAGGCGGGGTACCGCGGGGAGGCGCTTCCGATGTTTCAACCGCAAGGAGGGCTTTTCAAGAAGCGGCGAGGGTATCCTGCCGATTTCATCGCCGAAGGATTGGACCAGACGCGCGGGTGGTTCTACTCGCTCCTTGTGCTTGGCGTCTCGCTATTCGGCGCCGCACCATTCAAACGCGTTGTGACGAACGGCATCATTCTTGCGGAGGACGGACAGAAGATGAGCAAGCGCCTCAAAAATTATCCCGACCCGATGACGCTTGTGGGGAAGTACGGTGCGGATGCACTCCGGCTCTACCTCCTCTCGTCACCCGCCGTACATGGCGAGGAGCTCCGCTTTTCGGAGAGAGGCGTGGATGAGGTCGCGAAAAAAGTTTTCGGCCGGTTAGACAATGTTCTCCAATTCTACAAGCTGTACGCCCCAAAACTACCAACTACCAACTACCAACTACCAACTTCCCATGTGCTAGACAATTGGATTCTCGTGCGCCTCGCGGAACTTTCAGAAACGGTAACTACTGCACTTGAGGCGTACACACTTGATGCCGCGGCGCGGCCTCTCGGTGATTTTGTGGACGATCTCTCAACGTGGTATCTCCGCCGTTCGCGCGAGCGGATAAAGGGTGGCGGCGATGACGCCAAAGACGCACTAAAAACACTTCAGGTTATTTTACTTGATTTTGCTAAACTCATTGCGCCATTCGCTCCGTTTTTCGCAGAGCGATTGTATCAATCGGTACACGATGCAAATATACGAATGGGTACGAATGATACGAATAGTACAGACAGAAAAGAAAGCGTCCATTTAGAGAACTGGCCGGAAAAAACTACCAACTACCAACAACCAGCTACCAACTTACTTTTTGAAATGGGGGAAGTGCGTCGTCTCGTCTCACTCGGACTTGAGGCGCGGGCGAAGGCGAATGTAAAGGTGCGTCAGCCGCTCCAGTCCGTAACACTGCGCAATCCTCGCGTGTCGCTTGAAAAACGGGAAGAATTGCTCACTCTTATCAAAGATGAGCTCAATGTGAAGGAGGTGCGATTCAACAAGGAGATTTTGGATGAGGTAGAAATTGACACGACCCTCACGCCGGAACTCAAAAAGGAGGGAGATGTGCGCGAGGCGGTACGGACTATTCAGGATTTGCGCAAAGAAAAGGGATTGAAGCCGGGAGAACGTGTCGCGCTCGCTACATCACCCACTGTCGCTGCGACGGGTTTACTCCAGGAGTTTGAGGAGGAAATCAAAAAAGCCGCGTCGCTTTCAAAAATAGAGCATGGCGCCGCAACGGCGGGAGATTTTGAGTTGCGATGAAAAACAGCTCAATCTCGCTTGCGGGATTGAGCCGTTGAATGTATCCGCTTCACGTTCTGAGCACCGCTTTGAATTGCGGTTCGGCGGCTTCGAGCCAGTATGATGGTTCGAAGATACTCCTCCACTTTTCACAGCGATCGGGATCGCTGAACAATGTCTTAAGAGCTATATTCCAGCGATTGATTTCTAGCTTTTTTTCATTGTCCATTGCGATGGAAGGCGCTAACTTCAGCGTTCCCGTCATAATTATGTCTTTAATGGAAATCGGCTCCTTAAATGGAGCTTGAGCGATGTTATACACCAAGTAGTCGGCATCCGTTACAGATTCCAATTTTGCCAAGCGGCAGTCTCTGTCGGTTTCTCCCGGTTGGAACGCGTTGAATGCCGCGAGCTGAATTATCCTGTATACCTCTTCCACCGTGATGGTCCCCGTGAGCCATTCAGCGAGAAGGTCTTTGGCTTTGCTTGATGCGTACGTTCCCCGCGATTCAATGATTTCGCGGGCGAGATTGTCAGGATAGACAACCAGTCCGTCGATGACCTTTCTCACGCAGTCAAGCATGTGGCAAAGCGTGTGAAAGATGTCCGGCCAAGCGATTCGCTCAACGGATGACTGCGAGATATCTCGTCCTTCCGGCGTCGCGATGTTTTCTTGTATCGCGTGGGCGTAAGCACGTGCACAGCGCGCCATTCCCCGCACCTTCTCAAGGGTGATGGGATTTTTCTTGTGCGGCATCGCACTTGAACCTTTTTGACTTTCCGCGAACGGTTCTTCCCAACGAGGATACGGGTCGCGGCTTCCGAGCCACAAGTCAAACGCTATCTTTTCAAGCCATGTGGCGATATCGGCGAGCGCGTTCGCTATCGGTGAGTACAGAATCCGCGGCATGATTTGAGTCGCTCCGATGTACTGCTTCGCTCCCAGAAGTCCGAGCGCTTTTTGTTCAAGTGCAAATGAGAGCCCGCTGTTTGTCCCGATGGCGCCGGACAGTTTTGACCATTTAAGTTCATTTTCGGCATATTCGAGGTGCTCCAACCCATTCCGGAGTGGTTGGCACCATGTGATGAAACATCTTCCCAAGGACTGTATTTCAGCAAGGCGTCCATGGGTACGTTCCATCATCGGCACAAAGCGGTATGCGTTGATACCTCTCCATAACGCCCCATGCAATGCCTGGATTTTATGTCTTATCATTCGGCACGATAAATGAATCCTTACCGCGAAGGGATACTCCTCTCCATCGTAGGAAGTCAGTTTCTCGTGGAAGAATCTCGCCAGATTTTCAGGAAGGTACCGCCGCCGTTCGGCGATGAAGGCGTTGTAGTCGTGTCCGACACGCCTTTCTTCTTCATTAAACCATGCGAGGTCGATGGGGCTGGCACGTAATCGTTCGCTGATTTCTGTTACCGCTTCTTGCTCCACCTCGCCGGCGTTCGCGCGGGCTTCAAGTGTTTTCAGTTCAACATTCTGCCACTGTCGAAGTTTGTGTTCTGTACTCCAAATTTCCTCGATTTCTTTATCCTCATATCGTCCAATCATGATTTCCTTTCAAAATCCCGCTTGTTTGGTTCGGGACGAACTTTTCCTGGCCCGATACTAGCGCTCCCTCTCTGAAAAGGCAAGAAACAAATGACCAATATAACAGCTATCGCTGTTATATTGGTCATTTGTTTTCCCGATTCCTGACGCCTGGTGCCTAATGCCTAACACTAGCGCGTGATACAATTTATTCATGAGCAAGCGCACATTCTTAATACATGGATGGGATGGACGACCCGACAATCATTGGTTCCCCTGGCTCAAAGCGGAGCTCGTTGCGCGGGGGTTTGAAGTGTTTGCGCCCGCGATGCCGAACCATGCATATCCGAAAATTTCTGAATGGGTTTCCATGCTCAATGATTGGGTGGGAGAGCCGGATGAAGAAACCTTTTTAGTCGGGCATAGCATTGGGTGTCAAACAATCCTACGCTACTTAGAAACTGTGCCTAACGCAAAAATAGGAGGAGCCGTCTTCGTCGCGGGATGGTTATCGCTCCAAAATCTTTCATCAAACGAGATTAAAGTTGCAAAGCCATGGCTTGAAACGGCGATTGATTTTGGGAAATTAAAAACGTGGGCACGCACATTTGTTGCTCTTATGTCAGATAATGATCAGTCGGTGTCTTTAGAACAAGGGATTGAATTTGCAAATAAGATTGGCGCGAAAGTAATTCTTGAAAAAGGAAAGGGACATTTTACGAAGGCGGACGGCGTGACGGCGCTTCCCTCCGTCCTCTCCGCTCTCCTTGCTATGTCTGCCCTATAGACTATTAATAACTACCAACTACTAACTACAAACTATGTCTTACCACCTCTACCACACTGACGCCTTCATACTTGGGAGCGAGTCGGGTGGGGAAGCAAATCGCCACTTCACGCTCCTCACCCGCGCACTCGGACTCGTGAACGCATCTGCCCAAGGGGTCCGCCTCCTCAAATCAAAGCTCCGCTATCACCTGGAAGATCGCGCCTGTGTTGAGGTAACCCTCGTGCGCGGGAAAAGCCGGTGGCGGATTGTCGGTGCCACGAAGCGGATGAGTCTCCGGAATGTTTTTCGAGAGCACCCTGAACGCGAGGCGCTCCTTGTCCGCTTCTTCGCACTCCTCAAGCGGCTCATACCCGAGGAGGAAGTGCACGAGGTTATTTTTGACTCGGTCGGCGACGCCTACGCATGTCTTCTCCCCGAGGCGATTAGTTCGGATACCCTCTTTGGCGTTGAGTGCGTTCTCCTCCTGCGGACGCTTCGGGAGCTTGGGTATCTCGCCGACACGCCGGAGTTGCGCCCGTTCCTTTCCTCGCCGTACCTCACGCACGAACTCCTCTCTCTCCTCCTGCCCCTGCGGGAGAAGGCGGTTGCCGAAATCAACCGGTCGCTCCGCGAGACGCACCTCTAAGAGACGCACCCCTTGTTGCCGCGTCGTGCTGGTAGGGTACGGTTCGCCGCCACGGACAGTCATGTTACAATCATCCGCATGAAAGATCTCGGCGGGAAGGACAGCGGCATTGAGCGTCTCAACAAATCTCTCTACTCGCGAAAGCCTCGCCGGGAGAGTGTTCGCGTCCGTCCGGTGTTTGAGCCGAAGGAGAAGGCGGTGGAAGAGACGTGGGGCACTCACGACCTCCCCGTGGGGGAGGATCGCCCTCTGGAGGAAGAAGGCATGAGCATCGCCAAGAAGGTTCTTCTCTTTTCATCAATTTTTTTCCTCGGGGCGCTCGGCGTCGCGGCGTTTGTTTTTTTCGGCGAGGGGAACATCGTTTCGGCGGACAACGTGAACATTTCCATCTTCGGCCCGCTCGCGGTCGCCGGCGGGGAAGAAATGTCGCTTGAAGTTTCTGTTGAGAACAATAATAATACGATGCTTGAAGACGCCGACCTCATCATTGCGTACCCGTCGGGAGCGCGGCGGGAGACCAACCTCAACACGGAACTCCGGCGCGAGCGGATAGCAATCGGCAACATTCCGCCGGGTGGCTCCGATATCAGAAAGGTCCGCGCCATTCTTTTTGGGGAGGAGGGAGGTGTGCAGACGGTAACCTTTACCGTTGAGTATCGTGTCAAGGGCTCTCGCGCCATTTTTGAAAAGCAGAAATCGTATGACATCACCATCAGTTCTTCGCCCGTTTCCCTCCTCATCCGGTCGCGGAAGGAAGCCAACAATGAACAGGAAATTCTGTTTGAAATCGTTGCGACGTCAAACTCAAATACGACGCTCACCGACCTCCTGCTTCGCGCCGAGTACCCGTTTGGGTTTGAGTTTACGCGCGCGACGCCGCGCACCTCGCTCGGGACTACCCTCTGGGATCTCGGAGACCTCGCGGTAGAGGGGAAGCGCACCGTTACCATCGCGGGGAAGCTCCGCGGGGAGGAGGGGGAGGAGCGGGTATTCAAATTTTTTATCGGCAGGAAGGATCCGGCGCGCGAGCATGAGATTGGCACAACGTACACCGCAAACCTGCAGACCATCACGATGCGCAAACCTTTCATCGCGCTCACCCTCGCGCTTGACGGGGATACCGCCAAGGAGTACGTCGCTCGCCTCGGGCGCCCGATTCGCGCCGACATCGTCTGGACGAACAATATCGCGGCGCCGATTCTGGACGGCGTGATTGAGGTGAAGCTCTCGGGCGATGCGCTCAATCGTTTCTCCGTCTCAAGCGACAAGGGATTCTTCCGCTCACTTGACAATACGATTCTGTGGGACCGTTCGCGTGTCGCCGAGCTCTCACTTTTGAATCCCGGCGAGAGCGGACGGGTGAGCTTCAGTTTCGCCTCGCTTGAGGCGGGACCCTCCTCGTCAATGAAGAATCCGGAGATTCAGATTGCCGTTTCGGTCCGCGCCCGCCAGACGGTTCTTGACACGGTTACGGAAGAAGTCTCGTCCTTACTTCCCCGCACCGTCAAGTTCTCATCCGCCCTGTCCTTAAGCGCGATGCTTCTGCGCTTAAGTGGGCCGTTCCAAAATAGTGGCCCCGTGCCGCCCGTCGCCGAAACTGAAACCACCTACACGGTGGCGTGGGCGCTCACGAATGCCGTCAATGATGTGTCGGGAGTGAAGGTGTCGTCGGCGCTGCCCCCGTACGCGCGCTTCGTTGGCCCCGTCTCTCCCGCGGGGGAGAAAGTGTCGTACAACCCGGTCGGGGGCGAGATTGTGTGGGATGCCGGGCGGATTCCGGCGTACGCGGGGTTCTCTTCGCCGCCGCGCGAAGTATTTTTCCAAATTGCGGTAACACCGAGCATTACGCAGATAGGGTCGGCTCCCGCGCTCTCCTCGGAAATTGTTGTTATCGGCGAAGATGATTTTACCGGCGCGTCGGTCGCCGCGTCACGCCCCGCTCTTACGACACACCTCTCAACCAGCGACCCTGCGATGGTCGGCGGGCATGAAGTGGTGGTGGGAAAGAAGTAGAACATAAAACATGAAGCATGGAACATGAAACATTAAGAGGAATACTGATTGCATTTTGTATACGTAAAGTATGGGAAGCAAGCGGGCATGTTGGCGGTTTTTCTGACCCGCTCGTTGTATGTAACTCTTGCCATACCAAACAAAGAGCTGACCATCTTCTTGAGTCTATCGGAGCTAGTGCCGATGAGAGAATGACGGAAGTAAAGATTAACGAGCTTTTTGACGCGAACAGAAAGAAGCTTATATGCCCAACATGCGGCAAAAAAGATTTTGGGCGTGTTAGGGCGAAAAATCTTCTCGCAACCTCCACTCTTGGTGTTTTTGAAGGAGATGACCAAGAGGTATATTTGCGTGCCGAAACGGCACAGGGGATTTATATAAATTTTAAGAATGTTTTGGAAACAGGAGTCTATTCTATGCCTTTTGGCATCGCGCAAATCGGCAAGGTCTTTCGCAATGAAATCAGCCCCCGGCAATTTCTTTTTAGGATGCGAGAGTTTGAACAAATGGAAATGCAGTATTTTGTCTCACCGCAAGACGCTCCTGCGGCGTATACGCGTTGGAAACAGCAACGATTTGAGTATTATGCGACTCTTGGTATAAGAAAAGACAAATTACGCCTCAAACAGCACGAGAACTTGGTGTTCTATGCCAAAGATGCATGGGATATTCAGTACGAGTTTCCATTCGGTTGGAACGAACTTGAGGGACTTCATTACCGAGGAGATTATGATCTTTCTCAGCATCAGAAATTTTCGGGTGCGGATGCGAGTGTGTATGACGACGAAACAAAAAAGCATTATATTCCACATGTTGTAGAGACTTCGGTTGGCGTTGAAAGGACTATGCTGATGATTCTGTGCGATGCGTATGATGAAGATGAAATGAATGGAGAAAAACGAGTGGTACTCCGTTTCCATCCTCGCATGGCTCCTGTCAAAGTCGCCGTCTTCCCGCTCCTCAAAAACAAGCCGCAATTGGTGGACAAAGCGCGCGAAGTGTATCAACTCTTACGTTCCACGCTTCATGTTTCAGGTTCCATGATTGCATGGGACGACAACGGCAACATCGGCAAGCGCTACCGCCGTCAGGACGAAATCGGCACGCAGAGACCTATTCCTATATTCCCCAGAATATAGGAATAGATGTGCCGAGTCGTTTTTTAGCCGCGTAGCGGAAACCGCGGGGGCTTGCCCCCGCGTAGTTCATGTATGCAGCATAAGTGTCTTCCGACGCCCATTTTTTTATTTCATAACGGCTGTGATACACTGACAAAATGAACTTTTCCAGAACGGTTTTGCCGAACGGCCTCCGGCTCATCACCGTGCCGATGAAGGACAATCCGACGGCGACGGTTCTTGTGATGGTTGAGGCGGGGTCAAAGTATGAGTTGAAAGAGCAGAGCGGGCTTTCGCATTTTCTGGAGCACATGTGTTTCAAGGGGACGGTGAGGCGGCCGAAGGCAATTGACATCTCGCGGGAGCTTGACGGTATCGGCGCGGAGTACAACGCCTTCACCGGACATGAATACACCGGCTATTACGCGAAGGCGGATGTGAAGCATTTCAGAGCGGTGCTTGACGTTGTTTCCGACATCTACCTCAATTCCACGCTCCCCTCCGCGGAAATGGAGAAGGAAAAAGGGGTCATCGTGGAGGAGATCAACATGTACCGCGACCTCCCGCATCGGCACGTACAGGATTTATTTCTGGAACTTCTGTATGGCGACCAGCCGGCGGGGCGGAGTATTTTGGGCACGAAAGAGACGGTGATGAGCTTTACGCGCGAGGATTTCGCGAAGTATCGCGGGAGGCAGTACATCGCGGGGGCGACGAGCGTTGTTGTTGCGGGAGGCGTCTCGGAGACGACTGTGAAGCAGGCGGTTGTGGAGGCATTTAAGGGTGCGCCTGTGGGGGAGAAGGGTGAAAAGGAAAAGACGCGCGAGGAGCAGGCGACGCCCGCCGTGCAGATTGAGGAGCGGCAGACTGATCAGACGCACCTCGTGCTCGGTGTGCGGACGACTGATGCATACCACCATGACAATCCCGTCTTCGCGGTTCTGACCGGTGTGCTTTCAGGGGGGATGAGCTCGCGCCTTTTTCAGAAACTTCGCGAGGAGATGGGCGTGTGCTACTACGTCCGCGCCGAGCACGACACCTATACCGACCACGGCTATCTCTCCATTTCTGTCGGGAGCGACCGGAAGCGCGTGCCGGAGGTCGTCGGCGTGCTCATTGAGGAGCTCCGGCGGCTCAAGGACGAACCTGTCGGCGAAGCGGAGCTTCAGAAGGTGAAAGACCACCTGTTGGGGAGTATGTTTCTCTCGCTTGAAACATCGGACGCGCTCACCAATTTTTACGCCGCGCAGGAAGTTTTGCGCAAGCCACTGGAGAAACCTGATGAAAGGGGTGCGAAGGTGTTGGCGGTTTCTTCCGCGGAGGTACAGCGTGTCGCCAACGAGTTTTTGAAGAGCGACTCGCTCAACCTCGCGCTCGTGGGGCAGGGAGCGAACAGCACCGAACTTATACGACTCCTCTCCCTTTAGGTACTCCAAGCCTGTCTATTGAGTGCTCTTCAAAATCTCCCGAGAAGTGCTATGATGGATATACTATGGAAAGCGATGGACACAATACACACCTCTCTATCTCAACAGGCACGCTTCTGCGTGCGGTTTTGGTGCTTCTCCTTGTATGGTTCTTGTTCGTGATCCGGGACCTCGTGCTCGTCGTGCTCGCGGCAGTCGTCATCGCGTCCGCAATTGAGCCGGCCACCGCGTTGCTCAATCGCTACCGCGTGCGGCGCCTGCCAGCCGTTCTCCTCGTCTATCTCGTGAGCATCGGCATCCTTGCGGGCCTGTTTTATTTCCTCGTCCCGCCGCTTCTCACCGACGCCTCCGATTTTCTCGCCTCCGTGCCGGCGTATTTGGAGCGGCTTCCCGCGTGGAATCCTCTTGAGGGGTCTACGCTCTTCAAGCAAAGCCGGTGAGCACCATCTTCGGCGGCGTGCTCTCATTCGTGCTCATCATTGTTCTGTCGTTCTACCTCGCGGTGCAGGAGGACGGCGTCACGAATTTTCTCCGGATTGTGGCGCCGATACAGCACCAACGTTACATCATTGACCTTTGGAAGCGCTCGCAGCGCAAAATCGGACTGTGGCTCCAGGGGCAGCTCCTCCTCGGGCTCATCGTCGGCATTCTCGTGTACCTCGGCCTCACGGTTCTTGGGATTAAGAACGCCCTCCTCCTCGCCATCCTCGCCGGCTTCTTTGAGATTATTCCTGTGTTTGGTCCGATTCTCGCCTCCATTCCCGGCATTATTATCGGTTTTGCGGACGGCGGCGTAACGTCGGGCTTTCTCGTCATCGGTCTGTATCTCATTATTCAGCAGTTTGAGAATCACCTCATCTATCCGCTCGTCGTCCGCAAGGTCGTCGGCGTGTCTCCCATTCTCGTCATTCTCGGGCTTGTGGTCGGTGGGAAGCTTGCCGGATTTCTCGGCATCCTTTTGTCCGTGCCGATTGCCGCCGCGCTCATGGAGTACTTCTCTGATGTGCAGCGAAGTAAAACGGTGGCGGAAGATATAGTGTAGCGATACGAATCTACGAATATACCAATGATACGAATGGTGTAGCGATACTAATATACAAATTATACCAATGATACGAATGGGACTTTCATATTCGTATCATTCGCACCCATTCGTATATTTGCATCGTGTACTTTCATGCCGAAACCTCTCTACATCACGACGACGCTGCCGTATGTGAATGCCGATCCGCACATCGGGTTTGCGGCGGAGATTGTCGCGGCGGATATATATGCCCGGCACGCACGGCTTCTCGGCAGGGAAGTTTTTTTCAATACCGGCACGGACGAGCACGGGCAGAAGATTTATGAGGCAGCGAAGAAGGAGGGTAAAGAAGTGCAGGAGTATGTGGATGAATACGCGGAGAAATTCAAAGATCTCAAGAGCGCTCTTGGACTCTCGGATGACATTAATTTTATCCGAACGACTGATTCGCACCATATCGCGGCCGCCGAGGAGTTCTGGCGGCGGTGCGACAAGGCGGGTTACATCTACAAAAAGAATTACAAGGTTAAGTACTGCGTCGGGTGCGAGCTTGAAAAAACGGACTCCGAACTCGCGGACGGGAAGTGCTCCGTTCATCCGAACCTCTCCATAGAAGAGATTGATGAGGAAAATTATTTTTTCAAATTTTCGGCGTTTCAGGAAAAATTACTTGCGTTGTACAAGGAGCGACCTGATTTCGTTATCCCCGATTTCCGGTTCAATGAGATAAAGGCGTTCGTTGCGCGCGGGCTCCAGGATTTCAGCATCTCCCGCCTCGCCGCGAAGATGCCGTGGGGCGTTCCTGTACCGAGCGACCCCGCGCACGTTATGTACGTTTGGTTTGAGGCATTCATCAATTACATTTCAGCAATCGGTTGGCCGACAGATGAGACGAAGTTTCAGAAGTGGTGGGTGGAGAGTGAGGGAGTCGTGCAGTTTGCCGGTAAAGACCAGGTGCGCCAGCAGGCGGCAATGTGGCAGGCAATGCTTATGGCAGTGGGGCTCCCACCCTCGCGGCAAATCGTCATTCATGGGTTTATCACAAGCGGCGGGCAGAAGATGAGCAAATCTTTCGGAAACGTCATCAACCCCCACGACCTTGTCCGCGAATATGGTACGGACGCGGTCCGCTATTTTCTCTTGCGGGAAGTGAATCCGTTTGAAGACAGTCCGGTAACGCTAGAGCGCATTAAGGAATCTTACAACAGCGGTCTTGCAAACGGGTTGGGGAATCTTGCTGCACGTATTTTACAAATGTCGAGCCAGTATCTTAGTGAACCTCTTAATCTTTCGGACCAAGAAATTATGACCAACTTATCAGGGACGGGGAAAGTTATATTTCAACGATTGGATACTTATGAGTGTAATCGCGCTATGGATGCCCTGTGGTCTTGGATCCAAGATTTGGACGTCTTAATTCAAGAGCAAAAACCGTTTGAGGTTGTAAAGATAAACAAGACAGCTGCACAAAAACAATTAACTTATATGATAAAAAACTTAGCTGAAATTGCTTTACTACTTGAGCCGTTTATGCCTGAAACGAGCAAGAAAATCAAGGTGGCAATTAAGGAAAATAAAAAACCAGAAACTCTTTTTCCGAGAAAATAAGTCCCTCATGTATGAGTGAAAAATTGAGCCAATTGGTTCGGCACTTGGTGGAGACGTATCATCCGAAAGCAATCATCTTGCATGGTTCACGCGCTCGCGGTACGGAGCGTCCTCATAGCGATTGGGACTTCATGCTTTTGTCTGATGTACCCATACACGTTGAGACGGTGAGAAATTCGATTCTTGATGAAAACGTTGAGGTAAAAGTCTTTTTACTTCCGGTTGAGAAAATTATCAAAACATTCGGTGAGAAGTTGCGCGGCGGTAAAGCTGTGTATGACCCAGAGGGCATAGCCGCAGAGTTGTTACGGCAGGCAGAACCCCTGTATGAGGCACCCCTCAACCTCTCTTCCGCACAGAGGCGGGCGCAAATTCTTCACATCCAAGGGCGATTATATGGGATGAAGGAAACGATCGAGAATGCCGAACTGTTTTTTGATTATCTTGGAGATTTTTATAAATACGCAATGAATTTATGGTTTGAGACCCTGCACAATATGCGCCCCTTGCCTCCCACCGAGGCTCTGCCTTATATCCACGCCCGCGACCCCAAATATTATGGGTTGTTGCGCATTCTTTCCTCGGCGGTTTCCAATAGAGAAAAACTGGATGCGGCGGAGAAGATATACAATCGTCTTGCTGGGAAGGTAGCAGGGGAAGGTGTGTTGCTTGGGGAACCCAACTCCGAGTAAAACGTTCCCAGATGTGTGTGAGTGATAGCCAGTTTTACAGAACTGCGTTTTTCCCGTTTTTCTTAAGTCTTTATGCTACATTTACTATACCATAAACGCTACACGCTATGCGCTACTCATACTACGACATCCACACGCACCTCAATTTCTCGGCGTTTGAGGCCGATAGGGAGGAGGTATTTGCACTGGCTCGTGAGGTTGGCGTGGGGGTGATAAACGTTGGAACGCAGAAAGACACCTCACGCTCGGCGGTGGAGTTTGCCGAGAAACATGAGGGAGCATGGGCGGTTGTGGGACTTCACCCGATACATACGAGTGCCTCATACCATGACGAACAGGAGTTGGGGGATGGTGGTAAAGCATTCACATCGCGCGGGGAAACTTTTGATTATGACTATTACAGAAAACTCGCTCTCCATCCTAAGGTTGTGGCGATAGGGGAGTGTGGGTTGGATTACTACAGGAGCATGGAACATGAAGCATGGAACATGGAACAGAAGAAACAGAGGGAAATATTTGCATTACAGATTGAGTTGGCGAAAGAGGTGAGGAAGCCGCTTATGCTCCATATCAGGAACGGCTCCAGCATTTCCGCCTATCGCGATGCGTACGATATATTGAAAGACAAGGGAGTACTCGGAAATCTCCACTTCTTCGCCGGCACGATTGAGGAGGCGAAACCATTTCTTGATCTTGGCTTCTCATTTTCATTTACGGGGGTTATTACCTTCGCCCGTTCGTATGACGAGGTGATTCGCTACCTGCCGCTTGAGAGCATTATGTCCGAGACGGATGCGCCGTATGTTGCACCGGTACCGTATAGAGGGAAGCGCAATGAGCCATCGTATGTTGTGGAAGTAGTGAGGAAAATCGCTGAGATTCGGGGCGAGGATGCCGAGAAAGTTAGAGAACAGTTCGTAAAAAATACCCGCTCATTTTTCGGTCTGGTATAAAGGACCGTCCCGCTGTTAGCGGGACGGTCCTTGCTTGCATGCAAGGGTATTACCAATGGCTGAACAGCTCATCCGCCGCGGCGGATGAGCTGTTTCGCATCTGAAACTCTTGCAGGGCGGAAACGCCCATGCTAGTCTTCTCCCCATGTCTGAAAACGATATTGTAGACCCGGGCGAGGTGCGCGTGTATGAAATTGGGTATCACCTCCTCTCTTCCATTCCGGAAGAGCGTGTTCCTGCGGAAGTCGGCGCCGTCAAAGAGATTTTGGAGAAAACAAACGCGCTTCTCCTCGCGGAAGAATTTCCGAAACTTCGCCAGCTGACCTACATGATACGTAAGCGCATCGCCGACAAGTACCAGCGCTTTACCAGCGCATACTTCGGTTGGGTCAAGTTTGAGTGTGATGCCGCGGCAGCACAAGGCATCAAGGAAGCGCTTGCGAAGCTGACTTCCATGCTCCGTTTCATTATCGTCAAAACCGTGCGCGAGAGTACTCTCTCTACGCCGCGCTTCGCGCCGTTTGGGAGAGCCGAGGCGCGTGTTCCGAGACATGAGGCAAAAAAGAGCGAAACGTCGAAAGTGCCGATTTCCGAGGCCGAGATTGACAAGAAACTTGCGGAGCTCATTGCGGAGTAACGAGCAGCGGTGATACTATACTTGACATGCGGGTACACGATGCAAATGTACGAATGAGTGCGAATGAAACGAATTTGAATCCATTAGTATCATTGGTATAATTCGTATATTCGCATCGATACACCATGTATTTAAACAAAGCATTCCTCTACGGCAATCTGACGCGCGATCCGGAGATCAGAGCGCTTCCTTCGGGGGTGCAGGTGGCGAACTTTAGTATTGCGACGAACCGCGTCTACAAAGACAAGGACGGCAACAAGAAAGAGCAGGTTGATTTTCACAACATTGTCGCCTTTGGCCGGCAGGCCGAGGTGATCGGGCAGTACCTCAAAAAAGGCAGACCCGTTTTCATTGACGGGCGGATTCAGACGCGCAGTTGGGATGACAAAGCAACCGGACAGAAGAAGTACCGAACGGAAGTTGTTGTGGAGAATTTCCAATTTGGTCCGAGCGCGGGCGGCGGGCAGGGAGGAGGGGCCACCGCTTCCGCGTCGGGAGGGGGAGGGTCCGTTTCAAAAGAATCGAAGGAGCAGGGTGAGACGATTGAGTACCCCGCGGAGGATATTAAGCCGGAGGACATACCTTTTTGAGTAAATCAAGGAGTTCGCCGCGGCGAACGACTATGATTTACTACAACCCAGCACTATCTAAAAACTTTACTTTTTCTATTCATTTTGATATATTGACCCGACTTAAATAAATAATGAACGAGTTTTACGAAGATAGTGCTGGGTCATTATTTTCTAAAACTCGCTCCGCTCGTTACGAAAATATATGAAACAGTGCTACTTTTCACAAAATAATATCAAGCATGTGGACTACAAGGATGTGGAGCTTCTGAAGAAGTTTCTCAATCCTCATGGTCGGATTCTGGCGACCAAGCGTAGCGGCGTTTCGGCGAAGTACCAACGCAAACTTGCCACAGCAGTGAAGCGCGCCCGCTTCATGGGACTTCTCCCATTCACAGCGAGGTAAAGTCTCCTAATTCCGCGAGGTTGAACCTCGCGGGAGCTTTTCTTTTCCGCGTTCTTCTGCGTGAAGTCTGCGTAGTTCTGCGGAGCGCGCCTTCTTAGGCGCGCTCAACGTATTCCCCCCCTCCCACTCGAAGTCGCGATAAGATTCTCTCCGAATTCAAAAAGTCTGGGCGGTACAATAAAGCCTTTCTTGAAAGCCTCTCTCGTGGCTTGAAACGCTCTTCGTATTTCACCGGTTAATTTTTTCATGAAGATACTCCCGCTTCATAAAGAACTTGTTGAGTATCTCACCACGCGTGGTTTAGTGAGGAAATTTGAAAAGCAATCGCGTCTTTTCATCGCCAGTATCAATCATCCAAGCCTTGAGACGGAACTACTTGAACCAAAACATCTACGCATCTTTAGTTTTCGTCTTGACCATAAATATCGGGTTATTTTCATTTTTCGCGACAAGGAAACAATTGAAGCCATTGATATTAACAATCACTATCGGTAAGAAAAACCTCCGAGGTTGAACCTCGCGGGAGCTTTTCTTTTCCGCGTTCTTCTGCGTGAAGTCTGCGTAGTTCTGCGGAGCGCGCCTTCTTAGGCGCGCTCAACGTATTCTTGATGGGGAGTTTCAGTCCTACCATTTTTTCACCCCACATTTTAATTTCCACGACGCTGTTCTGTTTGAGAAATTTTCCCCCCGTCCCCACCGCCTCCTCGGTAAGCTTGAAGCGCTTTGACGGGTCGCCAACTTCCGAGAACCACCACTCACCCTTGTTGTTGTAGAGATACTTGATCTCCCGTGTCAAAACTTCCGCTTCGTTTACTTTTTCGGACTGGTGGAAGGACACCTCCTTTACCGAGCCGGTGATGAGGTGCTTGAGTTTTGTTGCATTGACGGGCTTGCGCTGTTGTTTGCGGAAGACGTGGTAGGACAAAACTTCGTACGGTTCGCCCTCGTACTCAATGTATCGCCCCGGCGTAATTTCGCTGTATTCAAGCACGGCTTTGTACGCGATACCAATATACGAATTGGTACGAATGACACGAATAAAGGGATACTTACCAGAAACTCCAGAAAAAATCCATTACGATCCTTCCCGCAGCTTCTCTCTGATGGGCTTTAAAATTTCTGCCGTTATTTTCGGGTTTTCGCGGAGAAACTGCCGTGTCGCGTCGTACCCCCGCCCGAGCTTCACTTCGCCGTATGAATATCCGCCACCGGACGATTTTCCGATAATGCCGAATTTTTCTCCGAGCGCTATAATTTCGCCCTCTCGCGAGATGCCCTCGTTGTAGATGAGGTCAAACTCGGTCTGCTTGAAGGGCGCCGCGACCTTGTTCTTGACCACCTTGACTCGCACCCGCCCGCCAACCACCTCCTCGCCTTTCTTAATCTGGGCGATGCGGCGGATGTCCAGGCGAATGGAGGTGTAGAACTTGAGCGCTTTGCCGCCGGGCGTCGTTTCGGGATTGCCGAACATGACGCCGATCTGCATGCGGATTTGGTTAATGAAGACGACAATTGTTTTGGAGCGGGCGACGATGGCGGTCAGTTTGCGAAGGGCCTGTGACATGAGCCGCGCCTGTTTGCCCATGTGCTGTGCTCCCATGTCGCCTTCTATTTCGTCTTTCGGCGTGAGGGCGGCGACGGAATCTATGACAAT
>VMFH01000011.1 GCA_007375925.1 Parcubacteria group bacterium Gr01-1014_72
GCACTTGCACCGCGGAGTTTCTGGAGCGCCTCGTCCTGCTTGAGCGATTTCACCTGTGCAAGAGCCGCTTCTGATGTTGTCGCTACCGAACCAAACAAGTCAACCGCAAGCACGCGGTACCCTTCGCCCGCAAGCTTCTTCGCCATGTCTTTTACGTTGTCGGTGAGTCCCCACCACTCATGAATCATCACGACTCCCGCGTACGCTCCTGCCGCAATTGGCTCTGCGTAAAACCCATTCGCGCCCGCGAGATACTCCACTTCGGCCACAGAAACTTCAAGTCCCCCGCCCGAAAGCGCATCTGAATTAGTTTTTGCGGCGCGGACCGGCGAAGCAGGCCCTCCGCCGGTATCTTTGCTTTTAGTGAGCCACAACCCTATCGCGGCCGCGGCAATGACAACAATGAGAATGAGTGCGTTTTTCATTTATGCATGCGCAATGAGAGATGAGAGATGAGACTGGTGTGTATGAACATGCTACCACTGAAGCGAGTACTCCCACGGAAGCGGTATCGCGAGCATAATGAGAAGCGCGCCGATAATGGCAAGATTCTTCATAAAATTGACTTGCTCTCCAATCTTTGCCTGTCCGTCCGTCTCCTTCCAAAATGCATGCATTTTGAAGGTTACCGGTACGAAGAAAACGAGAAGCGCGACAATGCCCCAGAGCGGCCGCACGCCGAGGAGTATGGAGAGGCCGCCGAGAAGGAGAAGGAGTCCCGTCACGGCGGTCGCGAGCGTGGGTGACGGCACCCCCTTAAACTTCGCGTACCCAGCCGTCTGCTCCAACCGCCTGAGGTGATTGTACGCGTTCATAAGAAAATACCCCCCAAGGAGAACCCGCCCGACAATAATAAGCACTGCTGTTATGGTCATAGTGTCTGCAAAAAGCTACCCGATAATGCGGAAAGTATAGCACACACGAAGGCAATAATGCATTTCCCCAAGAGCCGAGGAGGGTGCTCAACCCCACCGACCCCCATCCGAACTTCCTTCTTCCCTCACTCCCCAACTCGTAAACTCATATAAACTCATACATTCGCTCATTCGCGCGAATGAGCGAATGGTGAGAATCGGAAAAAATCGGAAACAGTAAGTACGGAACCAGACCCTGCCCCGCTGTAAGCGGGGCAGGGTATCAGGACTATTTCACTCCGCCAGATTTCTTCTGCGCACTGCTGCCGGACTTGGACTCGAACCAAGATACTCGCCTCCAAAGGGCGATGTCCTACCATTAGACGATCCGGCAGCAGTGCGCAGAAGCCTGCGTGTATTGAAAATCATGCCCGAAAAAAGCCATTTGCGCAATCATTACGTCAATCATTACGTCATCATCCTTTCCTTTACTATTTCCACCTCTCTCTCACACCTCTCATCACTTTCTCCTTACCACACATCCTGCACTATGTATATCCCTAATTCGTGCGAATATGCCGAGAATAATAGCGCGCACAGAGGCAAGCTCAAAAAGAGCGGCGGTCACAAAAGATTTGATGTGTGAGAGACCGTTGGGTGCGCAAAACGTATGGAATAGAAAACCTCAGTGCTTCGTTGTTCACGCTCCACCACGCCAGCACCCGAGAGGATGCTCAAGTGGCGCGACGTGGATTTGAATGATAAACGGATCGCCTCGGCAATCTCCCCTACGATTGCCTCCTTCTTCAGTTTGAGAAATTTCAAAATTCCCAACCGCCGCCGATTTGCCAGTGCCTTAAGTACGCGTTCAAGTTCCCTCACATCTTTCATACTTGCAATTATACCACTCTCCCCCTACCACGCATATCACCATATGTATATCCCTAATTCGTGCGAATATGCCGATAGAAATCGTTAGAAATACGCGATGAAAATGTTGGTGGTTGGGTATAGGGCGCAATTCCGGTTGTTCAGAACTCAATCTCGTGGAGGGAGGTGTTGCCCATTTTTTCGGAGTCATTCGGATGTTTCCCGCCCGCAAGGAGGTACAAGACGCGAAGCACTCCCGCATGCGTTACGGTGAGCACTTTCTTGCCCCCGTAGCGCTCCTTCGTCTCGCGGAGAAATTTGGTGAGTCGCTCGCGAAACGCTTCTTTCGTCTCTCCCCCGTACGCTGAAAAATCATGTTCCGGCACTGCGCGAACAAGGTCTAAGGTAAGTGCGCCACCAGTTGCGTTTGCAATCTCATCCCATTGCATCCCCGACAGTGAGCCGGTGTCTCGCTCGGCAAGCTCGGGGACAGTCGTGAACGGAAGCCCATGCCGCTCCGAAATAATTGCCGCCGTCTCGCTTGCACGCCGAAGCGGGGACGACAACAGAACATCAAAATTGCGGGGGAGAATCTCTGCAATCTCTCGCGCCTGTTCAATGCCTTCGGGAAGCAGTGACTCGTCACTGCGCTGACCCATAGAACGTCTCTCTACGTTTGAACGAGTTACCCCATGCCGAACGAAATATATTTTCATAGGAATGGTAACTCCCGTTCCATGCTTCATGCTTCATGCTTCATGCTTATCTTCATGAGCGCGAGCTCAAGTGGAAGTTCTGGAATAGCGGTGCGGCCGAGGTCGTCGTACGCCTCAAGAAGCACATAGAGCGAGGCGGCGCTCACGGCATTCTCCTCGGATGCCGAAAGTTTCGTCAGAAATGCGAGGTCGCCCTCGGTAAACTCGCCTGCGAGCTTTTTCGCAAATGCGGGAGCGACGCGCAGAAGCAGCACAAAACGGAATTTCTGGAGCGCGAGGTGTGCAAACACCTTCACCTCCACATTCTCGGCGACTGCCTCGTGGAGCGCCGCGACTCCCTTCGCAGCATCGCGGGAAGCGACCGCAGTCAAAAAATCGTTCACGAGAGAACTGCGCGGCGCGCCGGTAATCCGGCGCGCCTCTTCGTAACTAATCTTCTTGTCGCCGGAAGACGCAATAACCTTTTCAAGCACACCGAGCGCGTCGCGAAAAGATCCTTCCGAGAGAAGCGCGACGAGCTCCGCCGCCGCGCTCGCGACAACAACCCCCTCCTCCTTCGCCACTCGCGCAATCATCTCCACAAGGATTCCTTTCCCCGGCCTCTTGAACCGAAACACCTGGCATCGCGAGAGTATTGTCTCGGGCACCTTCTCCTCCTCCGTGGTCGCGAGGATGAACACCGCGTGCGGCGGCGGTTCTGCCAGCGTCTTCAAAAGCGCGTTCCATGCCTCCTTCGTGAGCATGTGCGCCTCATCAATAATGTACACCTTGTACCGCGACTCAAACGGAAGTACGGCAACCGCTTCGCGGATCAAGCGTATTTCGTCAATCCCGCGATTACTCGCCGCATCCATTTCATACAGATCGTTCTCTGTTGTCCCAATCTCCCGCGCAAAAATCCGCGCGACGGAGGTCTTACCCGTCCCGCGCGAGCCGGAGAAAAGGTACGCATGCGCAATACGCCCCTCCTTGAGAGCGCCTTGAAGCGCCGTCACGATATCAAGCTGACCGAGCACTTCTCCAAACGAGCGCGGCCGATACTTGCGATAGAGCACAATCCCCTCGCGGTTCTCTCTTTCGCTCCGTTCCTTCATACACGGTGAGTATAGCAGAGCGGCGGACACAAAAAAACAGCCCCAACGACGGGGCTGGACTGTATCGTACACCTCTGCCAAATCCTTGACGAGAAAAGCAGTCTGGGGTAGGGTACCCTACAGACGAACCTTCAACAATTCAACAAAAAAAGGATACTGCATGAATCCTCTGACCCCCGCACCCGCGCCTCTCACCCGAGACGAGTCGTTTGCGAAATGTGCGCCGAAGAACCCCCTTGACCATCAACTCCACATCCTCGGCGTAGTGCCGTTCTGCAAAGAATCGGTCAAGAGGTACAAGAAACTGCGTGCGACAAAGGAGAGTTCTGCCCTCATGTGGGTACTAACGCGGTATGGCCTGGAAATCCCTTTCTTTTTCGGCATCCTACTCCTCCTCATGGCGGGCGGCGGCAAAATGCTTTCAATCGCATTTGATGTCCTGAACCAGTGGTTGAGACTGGCGGTCAATCCGTCACTCGCAGGGCACTTCGGGACCCTCGCGGGACTCGCTCTCCTTCAGTTCCTCATTACCGGATTGGCCCTCGGCGGTACGTTTGTTGCCTTCAGTCATTTTCGCAGGCTAAAGGTTTATCGGTGGGAACTGGAAGCGTTGTACTTGACTCGTCTTAAAATCTTTGTGGGAGTACCGCCTGAAGTTCGAAACCTTCGTCGTGAACTTCAGATGCGGCTCCCAGAGGCAGAATTCTTCATTGACCACTTGGTGGAAACACCGGACCCTTTCCTCGCAGTCAAGCTGCCGGAGGAAGACATGGATCAGCTCCGCTACATCGCCCACTGGGACGAACCTGCGTTTGGGACGTAACAGCGCATTATGAATTGACGGGTGCGCCCGACACAATTGTGTCGGGCGCTTTTCTAATCAGAACTTAAAACTGCGGATGATCTCTCGGGCTTCTTTAGCACTATTTGTCTCCATAAGTTTGGCGCGCAACTCCTTCGCACCGTCAAAGCCGTTCACATATGCCTTGAAGTGTTTTTTCATGACGGAGAAGTTTTTGTGTCCGGTAAAGAGCTTCTCAAACAGTTCCGCGTGCTCACACATAATCTGGAGCCGCTCCCGTACCTCCATCCCTACCTCTCCGCCAAATCTATTCCCGTATTCCCCAGAATATTGGAATAACCACGGGGTGCCGAAAATCGCGCGGCCGAGCATCACTCCGTCGGCGCCGGTCTCGGCCGCTTTGGCACGCGCGTCGGCAACGCTCTCCACATCGCCGTTGCCGAGAATGAGCGTTCTACTCCGAAGCGCGTCACGAATTTCAACCGCGCGTTTGATACGGTCCCAGTGCGCCGGCACGTCCGACATTTCCTTGCGAGTTCGGGCGTGAATCGTTACCGCCACCGGCCCCTCCGCGATAAGTTCGGGAAGCCAGGTCTCAAGTTCATCCTTGTTGTAGCCGATGCGGGTTTTTACTGAAACGGGCAGTGTTGGAGCGCCGCGCATAGCAGCGCGAATGATTTCGCGGGCGCGGTGAGAGTCTTTGATAAGCGCCGCGCCTGCGCCTGATTTCTCAATGCTTCGGTCAGGACACCCCATGTTGATGTCCAGTCCGTCAAAACCGAGACGAGCGACGAGCGCGGCGGCCTCTTCCATTTTCTCCGGCCTTCCCGAAAAGAGCTGGGCAACAATCGGTCGCTCGGCATCAGTGTATGAAAGGTCTGCAAGGAGTCGCGGACGGCCAGCGGAACAAAGTCCATCCGCCGAGACGAACTCGGTGAACATAACGTCCGGCCCCGCGGGCTTACTGTACTTCGCAATGATTCGCCGGAACGCCGCGTCCGTGACATCCGCCATCGGCGCAAGGGCAATAATAGGCCTTTTCAATTTTTCCCAAAATCCTTTGCTCATGAGTACACTCTACCCCGTCTGTAAAAAATTGACAATTTTGATGGACATGATATTCTATACGCCAGGCAGTTCAACAAAAAATCTGAGAGGATATGCATGAAAACTCATTTGGTTGGAAAAAGTGCTATGGGTGGCTGGAGTCTTGACCCTACGATAATAGCCCTACTGGTCTCCGTCACTGCCCTCACCTGCACTCTAGTTACAGATTGGAGGTCAGAAAAGCGTGGCCGAGAAAAAGCTCTCGGTTACCCCGCATCGCCGGGCAACCTCGCAATGGGGGCGTATATGGTATCGGCGTCCATTGTTGACATATACCCCGACCGGACAAACTTCTCCGCCCTCCTTAAGGAAACAGAAATCTTCTCAAGCGAGGAGTACCGTTCGCACGGCACAAATCGCCTCGTCACCGTGTGCGAACACCTTCTCCCCGGTAGGTACTACCGACTGACTCGGGAGGGAACGAACGCGAACTTCCGCCTCCTTCCCGATCCTGTTCGAAGATAAGACTTTGTCTCGGCGTCCCGCTAGAAGCGGAACGCCGATTTTTCTTTTTAACCGAGTGTAGTATCAGCAATCCACATTCCTTAATCTGTGAGATACTGAATCTCACAGATTACTTATGAGGTGAAATTAAGTGATGTGAGCAGTCGGAACTTCAACCGCCGAACCGGGTTGGAGCTCCCCCGCAATGAGTTTGTCAGCAACGTACTGCTCCACCTTCTCCTGAACCGCGCGGATCATGGGGCGGGCGCCAAACGCCGGATCGGAGCCGATCGAGATAAGCGCATTGAGAAGCGGGTCGGTAATGACGAGTTCAAGGTGCTTCTCGCGCAGGCGCTTCGCGAGTTTCCCAAGCTCGCGTCGCGCAATCTCGCGCAGTTCCACGCCGCCAAGCGGATTGAAAATGACAATCCCGTCAAAACGGTTCAGGAGCTCCGGCTTGAAGGTGCCCCCTGCGACGAGCGTATCAATGATCCGCTTCTTCTCCCCAGCAGGATTTGTGCCCTCCCGCATGAGGCGCCAGATGAGGTCGGCGCCGGCGTTTGAGGTTGCAATGATGAGGAGGTTACGCGCATTCACCCGATGCCCGAGTGCGTCCGAAAAGAATCCCTCATCAAGAATCTGGAGGAAGAGATCCCGCACCTCCTTCGTCGTTTTCTCAAACTCGTCAAGGAGAAGCACGCCGTACGGCTTCTCGCGAAGAAGCGCCGAGAGGTGCCCCGGCTTTCCGCTCCCCGTATCCCCAATCAGCCGTACCAACGCATCATTCGTACTGTACTCAGACATATCAAGGCGAATCATTGCCTCCTCGTCTCCAAAAAACGCGGCGGCTAAGGCCTTCGTCGTCTCGGTCTTCCCTACTCCCGTCGGCCCCAGAAAAAGGAATGAGCCCATAGGGCGCTTCGGATTGCCGACCCCAGCGCGGGCGCGGCGAAGCGCCCCGGCAATGAGAGCGAGCGCCTCGCGCTGACCCACAACGCGCTCGCGGAGCTTCCCCTCAAGTCCGAGGAGAGTTGCGCGTTCGGTACCGCCAACCGAACCCGCCTTGATGCCGGTCTTACGCGTAATGAGCCCGAGCACATCTTCTTTTTCAATGATGCGCCGCTTGCTTCGCAGTACGACGGCGGGGAGCTCGCGCAGAAGATCCAATGCCTTGTCAGGCATCGCGCCGGGGAGGAACCGTTCTGCAGACTCCGCGACGGCAGAGAGCGCGGGGTAGGAGACAAAGACGCCCGTCAGTGACTCAAGCGCCGGCAACTCCCCCTCTAGAATCTCGCGCACCGATTCCACATCGCTCCCCTTGGAAAACACCGTCTCAAACCTGCTCCGAAACCGCCCCTCGCGCTCAAACTGCCCGTGGTACTCTTCCGGATTGAGAATAATGACCGTCTGGAGATTCGGCGAGGCAAGGAAATCGTCAAGAAGGGAGAGAAGGTCCGCGCCGAGCGCCGCCGCTCCCTTCGCGAGCGCGGCAAAGTCGGGGATGACGAGAATGACATCCCCAGCGCGCACCGCATCGCGGAGAGCCCGCAGGAGCTCTCCTTCAAAACGGTGCTTGTCCTTCATGGTTGAGACGAACGAAACGGTGTCAAAAAGAAAAACCCGCTTGTGCTCAAGCGCCGGAAGCACCGTGCCGTTCCTGATCCGCCGCGCGAGGATGTGCAAGAGCTCAAGGCGCGGCACTCCCTCCTCCCCCACGATCGCAACATTCGCCTCCCGCGAACGAGAGAGCACGGCCTCAATGCGTTCAACCGACGCGAGACAGCTCTGCGTTTCGCAGATGAAGGTGACGGGAAGCCCCTCCGTCACATCGCGCGCATAGCGCAAGAGCACGTAGGCGGCACCATAGGCCCACCTCTTCCCGATTGACGGAATCCGGCCAAGCACTTCCCGCGACCAGAATCGTTCCTCGCGTTTCCCCCGCGCCGCAAGCCGCTCTTGGAAGCGCGCCGCGCCGACGAGATCCTCCTCCCGCACACCCTCGCGCGCAATGAACGATGCAAACTCCTTCTCATGCTGAAGAAGCGCGCTGACGTAGGCCGGAAAATCAATCACTCCACCCTCTGAAGAGACGGGGCAAGAGAAATCCTTTGCTTCAGAGAGGTGGCCGGAATGTTGAAGAAGAGGGGCGAGTGAGCGCGGTGAGATGAGCGTGCGCAGAAAGAGCATCCGTCCCGCAGGGGAGCGAAGGAGGGATGCGACGGGGCCACGGTCGGCATCGCGAAGCGCCTCCGCGACGAGAAAAGTAATTCGCGGAGAGGGCCACGAAGGAGATTCCGGCAGGAGAAGAAACGTGTCTCTGAAATATGCCGAGCGGTAGTAGAACTCAACGAGAATGAGCGAAAGCCAGAGTGCAAGAAAGAGAAGTGCGAATCCCTCCATGGAGGACGGCGTAAAAAATCCCGCGGCAGACGGAATCCGCTCCATCACAACCCCCTGAAGGGCAAACCGCACTCCCGGAAACGCCGAGAGAACGCCGGCAAGACCAAAGAGGGCGAGTGCGGCCACTCTGCTCAAGTGTCGCAGACGTAGAGGAAGCGCACGATTGAGCGAAAGCGCGGGAGCATAGCTCGTGGACGCTATCCGCAGTTCCTCCAGTGTGTAGGTGGCAGTCATAGGAGAAGAAGCGTGAGTCCGTAGAGAAGGAGCGCAATCGGGATGAACGGGAGGATGAGCCAGAGGAGAAAGACGAAGATACTCGCCGCGACGGAGAGTGCGAGCGTCACGGTGCCGAAGGCAATGACGACTGCCCGCACGAGAATGCCGACGATGCGGACAATGCCATTGACGAGCGCGCTCTCAAAAAGGCCCCGAAGACCTTGCCCGCGTCCTTCGCCGAGACGCCGCCACGGATTGAGGAATGTCGAGAGGAGGAGCGGAATGGAAAAAAAGTTGTAGAGAAACCAGATGACGTTCCCAAGAACGCGCAGAAGGTCGGTGATTCCGGTACTGTAGTGCCACCACGTGTATGAAAAAGGGAGGAAGAGAAGAATCATGGTACTCCTATTATAGAACCTGGACCAGCGCGCGCATCCACAGTCTAGAATTCATTTCAAACCTATCGCAGCTTGTAGA
>VMFH01000012.1 GCA_007375925.1 Parcubacteria group bacterium Gr01-1014_72
TTGTTCAAATACTAAAAGATCGCGCTCGTAATTGTAGAGTGTTTCCGAGGAGTAATTGCTGGTTCGGATACTCAAAAGGAAATCTTCCATCAAGGGGAGTGTGAAGTGCCTATTTTTCATGGCCGTTAAATGGCTTTACCATCTTGATTTTTTGTTATAAATTCAATCGCTCCATATTCTGTTGGAACGAAAAGGAAGACGGAGTGTGGCATTGAAGAAAGATTACGCCAAAATTTAAAAAGGGAAGTTGTTCCAACCTCAACATACAAATTTGGGTAATCAGGCTTATATACTCCTAAGTCCGCTCTACCAAAATTAAGATAGGGTTCATTGACTACTTCAAAGTACCCTTCTTCAAAGTGCTTTTTGATTACACCCATCATCGCTTTATGCCATTCACCACCATGTCGTTCACTATGAATTTCGGCCAACATCTCTTGACTAGACCATAGTCCGCTCGCTTTTTCTGTTATAATGTCTCGTGCGCTGATTTTTCCACTTACGATAGCTATGCCTATCTGTCTCAGCATTTGATAGTTTTCAATTCCTAACTCACTAGCAATTTCATCCTGCTCTTTAAATCTTGGACCAAAATCCAAAACTTTCTTGAGCCACGCATACTCTTTTGCTATGGCTTTTTCAACAATATGCCAGGGAAGTCCGTTTTGGCTAGAGTCCTTCTCCTCCATGGAATTTTTTATGAATTTCTCGTAAATGCTTCGACGTGACATGTGTATAGATTTGAGTGGTCGCAATATTACGATGGCCTAAAAACTCCTGCACAATACGCAAATCAACGCCTTTATTCATTAGGTCGGTCGCGAAAGAATGTCGCATGGTGTGCGGGGTAGCCAAAAATGGGATGCAGGCTATTTTGGAGCACTTTTCAACAACAAGCTCCACGCCACGCACGGAGAGGCGTCTGGAGTCCTTCGTCGGACCTCTGAAGTTTATAAACAGTGCTTCATCGTTGTCCGTGCGGGCATGAAGATACTTCTTGATCCAGTGAAGCGCCCGATCGGAAAAGTAAACAACTCTCGGGTACCCACCCTTGCCTAGAATACTTAGCTCGAAATCGTCTTTATTGAGAGCGTTTGCAAGCTGTTTGGTGTTCAGTGCCACAAGCTCGGCTACTCGAAGGCCGGTGCTAAAAAGCGTCTCAATGAGCGCTCGATCCCGAAGACCGCTCGCAGTCTTGGTGTTAGGCGCATCAAAGAACCTTCGCAATTGTTCAACGCCCAAAAACTTGATGAGAGGATCCTTCCGGTTCTTTGGAAGCTTGATCTTCTCCGTAGGCAGTGTCGGGATATTCTTCTCGTGGAAGTACGACAGAAAGGAGCGCAGGGCTATGAGGTAGCTTATCTGGGTGGCGGGGTGAAGGCCTGGCGAGGCATGACGAACGGTATTAGGGCGCCTCGATAGCCAGATGCGATATTTTGAAATATGATTTTCGGTGAGATCTTCGGGAGAGAGACGCTCAAGTTTTACTTCCTTCAGCCAGTCAAAAAATTTTTGTACGAAGCGCGAATAATTTTTCACAGAGTTTATGGAAAGTCCTCTTTCGACTTCGCAGTACTCCAAAAAATCATTTAGGTGATGGGGAAGTGATTTTGACATTGCGCGGATTACCCTATACTATAAACGTGGATTAACCTACATTATACGTAATTTACTATCTCTACACAATGTGGACTTATCCACACCAAAAAGTACCTCTCCCCTCTCACCAAACGTCGTCACAGAACACGGAACATAGAACACAGAGCATGAGGTTTAGTTGAGAAGTTGGCGTAGATTATTCCAGATAAGTTCAACGATGACGGTGTTCCAGATCCAGAGCGTTGGGCGCAAGAGGTAATTATTCCAGACCATCTTTACGAAACCCCAGGCAACCGAGAGGTTGTGCGCCACCGCTTCCCTGCCAAAAATGTCATCCAAACGGAATCCGAAGTACCCGAGCACGATGAGCGCGATGACAATGACGAGTACTGCCTTAATAAATCCTGCTGTGCGGTTCTGCATGTGGATTCATTATACCCCGCGTTTCAGAGATACGAAAGCGGGTTCAAGTACGCCTTGGGGTCGGCGATGGGCATTGTGTAGGTCCCATTGCAGACCCTGCTCCTCTTTGAGATTATTTTGACCCCCTGCGTCGCATAGACCGTGAAGTGGAGGTGTGGCCCCGTGGAGTACCCTGTGTTGCCGCTGTAGCCGACGGTGTCGCCCGTCACGAGAGCCTCTCCCGCGGCGGCGCGGATGAGCGAGAGGTGCGCATAGAGCGTGGAGAGGCCGTTGTCGTGTTCAACAAGCACCCATTTGCCGTAGGATGCGCCGGAGCACACGGTGTCCGTATCGCCTGTGCCCACCACACGGCCACCAAGCGCCGCCTTCACCTTCGTTCCGACCGAGGCCCTGAGGTCAACGCCGTTGTGCCCGACGCCGCCGTAGAGTCCCCTATGCGCGGCGGCGAAAGCGGTAGTACCGAAGCGCTGTGTTATTTTGACCGCATCAAGGGGCCACGCTAGTACCCCGCTCCCCGTTTTTGGCAGACGCGACGCATCAATCTGGAGCTTCAGTTCCGACTCAAACTCTAAAAGCTCCTGCTCAAACGCCTCCCGAAGCGCGATTTTCTCATTCAGAATCCGCTTGAAGTTCGCCTCTTTGTTCTTTGTCGTGGCAAGGAGCTTGTTTTTCTCTTTCTGGTTGTACTCAACGATTTTCTTACGATCAGAGAGCTCTCGTCGGAGCCCTTCAAGCTCCTTTTTCTTCTTGTCAACCGCCGTGTGCTTGTTCACAAGGGTCTCCTTGACGGCCTTCACGTCGGTCAAGCCGCTCTGGATGAATTCCGTAGCGCGCTCAAGTGTTGCCATCTCGTCCCAGAACGCTCCGAGCGAGGGGTGGGCGAGGAGGGCTTCAAGGAGCGTTTCCGACTCTTCTGCATAAAGGCGCCGAAGTCCCTCGCGTAGCGCCCTGCTATAGCGTTTCATCGTACCCTCCGCGAGGGTGATGTTGCCCGCGAGCCGCTCCAACTCATTTGCGGCGTTCGCTATTTTCGTCTCGGTAACTTTGATCTCCGCGAGGAATTTTTTACGCTCAAGCTCAAGCGATCGGAGTGTTGATGAGAGACTCTGTGTTTCCTTTCCCACCTTCTCTATCTCAACCTGGTACGAGGCGATCTCCTTCTCAAGGGAATCAATTGCTCTGTTTCGCTCATCAATTTTTGCGCGAAGTGCGGTTGCCGCTTCGGAATCGGACGGAAGAGCCGTTTCCCCTGCCGCCTCTGCTGCGCTTCGCGTTTCGGGGGTTGTGGTGGCGTCCTCGGCCTGCGCTTCTAGACCGAAAACGCCGAAGCCGAAGAGCGCCGCAGCAAACAGCACGGACAACAACATGAAATTCTTACTGCGGCGAAATAGTTCCACCTCTCTATGATAGCAGATTGGAGGCCGCCGCAAGGCGCCGCAAGGTTTCTTCCTTCCCGAGAATGTAAGCGAGCGTGAATGGATCGGGAGACTTCTCCCTGCCGGAGAGCGCGAAACGCACTGGCCAGAGCACGTTGCCCTTTCCCTTTTCCTCCGCATAGGGCATGAGCGCAAGTGTGATTGCGTCCTTACTAAATGCTCCGGCTACTCTCTCCAGTCGCCCTGCCGCTTCCGCGAGGTGTTCGCGCGTCGATTCAATTGGCTCTCCCTTCCACGGAAGGTGTGCCGGATCCACCTTTGGCGCGGCTCTCAAATAATCAAGTTCGCCCGCCTCGGCGAGGGCGCGCACATCCCCCCACTTCCCTATTCTTTCAAGAATTGTCGGCAGAGCGCGCGCGAGAACATCTTCCTTGATGCGAGGTGTTTCCGTTGCGAGCGCACTGCGTACCGCTCGTTCTGACACATCAGGGGGGAGTGTGCGCAACCATTCCTTGTTTATCCAATTCAATTTTTCAGCGTTAAAGATGGCCCCACCCCTCTGCACCCGTTTGAGGTCAAACTGCTCCGCAAGTTCATCAAGCGAAAAAATTTCTCTGTCGGTGCCCGGGTTCCAGCCCAAAAGCGCAAGGTAGTTCACGAGCGCCTCCGGCAGGTACCCTTGCTCGCGGTACTCTGTGACCGCCACTGCGCCGTGGCGTTTGGAGAGCTTGCTCCGGTCTGGCGCGAGGATGAGCGGGATGTGGGCGTACAATGGCTCCGCAAAGCCAAGCGCGCGCTGAAGCAGAATCTGCCGCGGCGTGTTTGAGATGTGGTCTTCCCCGCGAATGACGTGCGTTATGCCGAGCGCGGCATCGTCAATGACAACGGCAAGGTGATAGAGCGGCTCTTCAATTGATTTTGCAATCACAAAATCGCCGAGTTCCTTCGTGTCAAAAGTAATCGGGCCGCGGATGATGTCATGAAATGTGATGAGCGACCCTGGATTTTTAAACCGCACCACTTCCCTCCTCTCCCTCTCCTTTTCCTGTGACAGGTACGCCGCGCCACTCGCAACAAGTTTCTTGAGGTGCGTGCGGTACACATCTGCTCGCTCCGATTGCCGCCACAGTTCTTTCCCATCGGGAAGCGTATCGGCGGCGAGGTCGAGCCACGCGAGGCCATCCAGAATGTTCCGCTCAAACTCCGGTTTGCTACGCTCGCGGTCGGTGTCTTCCAGCCGAAGATAAATTTTTCCGCCATGCTTCTTGGCGAAGAGGTAGTTGAAGAGCGCCGTCCGCGCGCCGCCGATGTGAAGGTTTCCCGTCGGGCTCGGGGGGAATCTTACTATCACTTCACTAGAACGCTTGTTTGTATCTCGTCTATTTTTCATGTTCAAGAGCGATCGCGAGAATTTCCTCCGCGATGACACGCGCGGCATCGGGGCGGGCGAACTTTTTCGCATTTTCTCCAAGTTGCGCAAGCTCGCCTCTGTTCGCGAAGAGGCGGTCAATTTCGGAGAGGAGGAGACTCGGCGTGAGATTTGTTTCTTCAAGGACGACGCAGGCGCCCGCGTGCGCATAGGTGAAAGCATTTTTCCGCTGGTGGTCGCCCGCCCCGCCCTCAATCGGAATAATGATGGACGGGATTCCCCAGAGCGCGATCTCAAAAATAGTGGAGCCGGCGCGGGAAATCACGAGCTCCGCCGCGCCCGCCGCCATCCGGAGCGCCGAGGCGCTAAGGTAGTCAAACGCATGGTAGCGGTTCCGGTGAGGGCTGTCCTTGAGCACGAGGCCCGTGGTTCCCTTCATCTCGGCGAGATGGACTTTACCGGTCTGATGGATCACTTGGTAGCGTTCTACTAGTTTCGGTAGTATGTCAAGCACCGTATCATTGATGCGCGCCGCCCCCTGCGACCCACCGAGAATGAGAATGACGGGCACTCCTTCCTCAAGACCGAGAAACTCGCGCGCGCCGCTTTTCTGCGGGAGCGATATATCCTGGCGTACCGGATTTCCGGTGTGAGCGACTTTTTCGCGCGGGAAGTAGAGTGCGGCATCAGCGTACGAAAGCGCGATGCGGAGGGCAAACTTTCCCGACCATCGGTTCACCGCACCCGGGACGGAATCGGACTCATGAATGACGAGGGGAATCCGGAGTAGCCATGCGGCAACGACGGCCGGCAGACTGGCGTACCCTCCCTTGCTGAATACAATATCTGGAAAAATGGAGTATACCTTCCAAAACGCCTTCACGACACCGAACACGACCCTACACGTATCAATGATGATGAGTGGCGAAAAGTAGCGGCGAAATTTCCCCGCACTTACGCGCAGGAACGTGATATTGCGCTCAAAAAGAAGCCGAGCATCGTACTCGTCGCTTGACATGTAGTAGAACTTCGGCTGGAGCAGGTGGCGCTCCCGCACGACGCGCTCAATCTGTTCGGCGACAGCGATGAGCGGATAGAAATGTCCGCCGGATCCCCCGCCGGTGAGAAGTATTTTCATTTTTGTATCGATGCGAATCTATAATCAATATCTATAATCAACCAATATGAGTGTTAGAAGTACACGATGCAAATATACGAATGTCCGCCAGCTGGCGGAACGAATTATACGAATAAAAATTCTTTCGCGGCCCTATTCGTATCATTAGTATAATTCGTATATTAGTATCGCTACCCTTACCCTATTCGTATCATTGGCATAATTCGTAGATTCGCATTGATACCGTTCTTAACGCGATTTTGACACACTCGCGATGATGCCGGCGCCAAGGAGCGTGAAGAGGAGTGCTGACCCCCCTTGGCTTATGAACGGGAGGGTGATGCCGGAGAGGGGTATGATGCCGAGCATGGAGGCGATATTCACAAACGCCTGCCCGACAATCAGTATAGCAATGCCGACGACGAGGAGTCTACCGAAGGAATCGCGGGCGCCTCCGGCTATCCGTAGCGCGCGGAGCCCCAGCGCGAAGAAGAGAAGAACGATGCTCCCTGCCCCAATGAGGCCGAACTCTTCCCCAGCGACGGCGAAGATGGAGTCACCGATCGGCTCGGGCAGGTAGCGAAACTTCTGCACGCTCTGGCCGAAACCGGTTCCCATGACGCGCCCGGAGCCGATCGCTATGAGCGACTGTTCAAGCTGATACCCGCTTCCCTCCCTGTTGCCGGCGGGGTCAAAAAAGCCCTCTATGCGATCCAGAAGATACGGACGCGCGCTGATGAGGGCACCGAACAGGGTGAGGGTGATAACAATAAGGACGAGAAAATCGCGCGCTCGGGCGCCCGCAACGAAAAACATTCCAAGGCCGGCCGCAAGCGTGACGAGGAACGTGTCGGTGTCCGGTTGTGCGAGGAGAATTGCTCCAATGAGAGCGAAGAAGATAGTAAAGGGGATGATGCCGAAGCGCGGGCGAGTAACGGTATCGCGCACGCGAGAGAGCCACGCCGCGAGGTAGATGACACTCGCGAGCTTCAGGAGCTCCGACGGCTGGAACGAGAACCCGAACACCTCAATCCACCGCCGCGCGCCGCCGTGAGAGATACTGATGCTCGGCACGAACACAAGGAGCGTTATGGCGACGCCGAAGAGAAACAGAGGGAGTGCCGCGCGCCGCAGTCTCTCATACTTCATGCGTGCCGCTGCGAAGAATGCCACGGCGCCAAGCACGATGCCGAAAAGAAACTGCTTGAGGGCGACTGCGCTGAAGCTCGCGCCCTCGCGCGCATAGAGCCCGAGCGATGCCGAGACGAATACAAAAAAGCCCCCGATGGTCAAGAGTGCGACGATGATGAGAAACGGTCGGTCGGTTTTTGAAAACATTACGTTTGTGTCCAAAAGTTTTTACCCCACCAGCGCCAACACCGTGCCGATAATTGCCGCAATGACGCCGAAGACCCAGTAGCGCATTGTTACCTTGTACGCTGGCCATCCGACGGCCTCAAAGTGGTGGTGGAGCGGCGCTACGAGGAACACCTTCTTCCCGTCGCGGAATTTTTTTGAGAGGAGCTGGATGATCGCTGAGGCGACGGTGAGAACGAGGGGAAGCGCGATGACGGGAAGCGCGAAGAGTCCGTGCCCTTCCCCGAGCGAGTCGGTCATGAAGACGATGAGCGCGAGCGTCATGGTGAGCGCCATTGTCCCTGTTTCGGACATGTAGAAGCGCGCCGGCGGAATGTTGAACCAGAGGAACGCGAGCGTCGCGCCCGCGACGCTCGCGGAAAACGCGGCGAGGTTGATCTGCCCCTGCGTGAAGGCGACCACACCATACGCGGTGAAGATTGTCGCGAAAATGCCACCCGCGAGGCCGTCAATCCCGTCAATGATACCGCCCGCGTAGATTGCCATCATGACAAGAATGAAGAGCGGTATGAAGAGGGGCCCTAAGAAGAGTTCTCCCGCGAACGGGACGCTGACGCCGGTCACATCAAGTTTGACGTAGAACCAGAGTGCGGCGAGGAGGCCGAGGACACCGACGATCCAGAGCCGTTTCTTGAGCGAGAGGCCGCCGGCGATGTGGCTCTTGATGCCGCGAATGTCAAAGATATCGTCTATGAGGCCGATTGCCCCGCCGAGAAAGAGTGTTGCGAGCGGGAGCCATGTTTGGTCGCGGGAGAGAAAGTCAAGTTTCGCGGTAATCGCGTGCGGGAACATCTTTGCGAGCGCGAAGAGGAGGAGAATCGTCGCTCCGGCCGCAACCCAGATAATAACGCCTCCCATGCGGGGTACGCCGATCTCCCGCGCCTCGTGAAGTCCCTTGAAGATGACTGCCTCCCTGCCGTCGGGGGTCTTCGTCCGTACACTCTTTTTCCAGAGCCGGTTTTGATAGAGGAAGCTCGTCCAGGCAGGCGTTACCAAAATGCCGATGGCAAAGGCGAGTACTGCCGGGACGAACACTTTTACGACATCTAGAATCATGGAACATGAAGCATAAAACTTGAAACACTCAAGGGGTACTCCCGACCGAAGCGAGCGCGGCGCGGGCGAGGACTCCCACATCATTGAAACGTCCTTCTTCCGTGGAACCGAGCACGGCAATGAAGATTCGGTGATTGAGTCCAGCATCAAGCGCGACGAGGAGGTTGCCGCCGGCGAGGTCAGTATATCCTGTTTTGGACGCGATGAGGCGGGACAGTACGGAAACCGCGTCGTTCGTGTTTAGAGCGCGATGCTCTTCCATCGTTTCGGTCTGAAGCGTCGCCTCCTCATACTGGGTTGCCTCAAAAAGTTCGGGCCTTTCACTGAGCGCGGTTTTGAAGAGGGCAACGACGTCGCGAACCGAACCGTAGGCGCCGGAAACTTCCGGTGAGATGTCCAGACCGGTTGGGTTGAGAAAGAACGTCTGCGTAAGGCCAAGCCGCTGCGCTTCCTTGTTCATTTCGCGGACGAAGACTCCCATGCCTCCCGCGTAGTCGTCAGTGTCGGTCGTTTCGCCCCAGAGGGCGCCAGCCGTCGCAGCAAGCGCTGTGGCGCCGTCGTTTGATGAGCCTACGAGCATGAACTGAATGAGGTCCCCGATGCGCCACGTCTCTCCCGGGCGCAGTCCCGAATCTCCCTCCGCCGCAATGAATGCGGGTTCTATGGTT
>VMFH01000013.1 GCA_007375925.1 Parcubacteria group bacterium Gr01-1014_72
CGGGGTAGCTTGTAAACGCGAGCACCTCGCCAGTCGTAACGTCAAGCAAGACGCCGGCTCCCCCTTCAAAATGCGCCTCTCGCGCGAGCGAGGCGATAAATCCGTAGAGGGCGCTCGTAAGCGGCGCATCAAGAGAAAGCGTTACGGTTGCGCCGTCCACCGGCGGATTGAGAAGACTTTCTGAACGCACATTCCCGGTAGCGTCCGTCTCCACAATTTTGAGGCCTCCCGTTCCGGCAAGCTCCCCATCAAAGAACTTCTCGGCGCCAGCGAGACCGATGTAGCGAGAGCTGTAGTAATTTCCAAAGCGATCCTTGAGAGGATACTTCAGATACCCGACCGCATGGGCTACGCCGACAATGTCGGCGTAGCGGCGCGAGGGAATGTCGGGATTCTTCATCCCCGGCGCATTATCAGCAAGCATGATGCCGCTCCGGTCATAGAGAACGCCACGCGCTCCAAAGAGGGGCGTGTGCTCCAGACGATTATCCTCGCTTGCCGCCCGGTAACGATCTGCATTGGCCACCTGCAGTATCCACGTCTTACCGGTGAGGAGAAGCGCGATAAGCAAGAACACCAGAGCCGCGGAGAGAACGGTGGCGGGAGTGATCGGCCGCTCAAAACGTCCCTCAAACTGGTGACGGTCAAACTGCGGCAAATTTGTGGCATCAAGAAGAACATCGTCGGGGTCTATCTCTCCCCGCCCCCGTTCTATGCGCCTCGCTCTCTTTCGCCACCATCCCATATTTTAATAAAGGGTATTAAACCCTTTGTTCCGAGAGCGCTCGGACACCATGAAAAACTTCGCTTCGCTCGTTTTTCGCGGCGCTCCTCGCTTGTCGGAATAGAAAATCATCCGCCGCTTGAGCGCTTCGGAGAACGCGAGCATCGCAACCGTCGCGAGCGTACTGACAAAACGAAAGCCGAAAAAGAGAGGGGTATCGGCGCTCCACATGCTGTCCGTAAGAAGCGCGATAAGCGCCGCTTCATAGAAGTAGTTGAATCTGAAGGAAAGAGCGAGCGCGACAGGGGGAAGCGTCCACCACGGCAGGAGAAACGCGACTGCGGCTATGCCTACGATTGCAAAAAATCTCCTCATAGCTAGAACTCATTTCGGGCCGTTACAACTTCTACGAAGCGGAGCTCAAAAATATTGATGGGGCTTTTGAAGAGCACGCGCTGAAACGAGGATGTCTCGTCCGCCTCAATGAACTCCACAATGCCGACCATACCCTTCGTCGGTCCGCCGGGAAGGAAAATGCCCGCTCCGGCAACAACATCAGCCTCGCGGGGAATCTTCATCTCAAAATTCCCCCCACCGCGGCCGATTGCATCAAACGCGACCGCCGTATTCTCTATGACGACGGGGAGCGTCTCGCCCGGAGTTGAAAAAAGCTTGACGAGCGCGGTCCTCTTCCCCAGTCGCTCAATCCTCCCCAAAACGCTGTGCGGTGATGCGCCGACAAGATCTCCGACGTGAATTCCCTGCTCCTCGCCGGCATCAATGAGGAGGGTATCATAGGGCGAGCGCGGCGGCGGCGCGAGCACATGCGCGAGCGCCCGTCTGCCGTTCGCCAGGTCAGTCCGCGAAAAGAAGAGTGCAACTTCGTTCGCTTCCTCGGCAAGAAACGGCAGAGCCCGCGCCTCCGTCTGCATCGCCGCCACACGGCTCCGCAACGCTTCGTTTTCAGCCCGCAGCCCCCTATTGCCGAGAAACATCGCACCGGCATCGCCGAGAAATCCCGTGAACGCATCGCGCGCATACCAGAACGGGCGCGCGATCGTGATCCCGGCCTGCGACAGGAGGTCGGGCACAGTAAAATCAAGCGCGAGCGCCGCGAGAAGCGCGACTACGGGAAGAGTGAGGAGGAGCGCGCTCTTCCGACGCTTCAGATTAGATGTGCGGAGGTACTTCATCATCGCTTTCAAGGAGCATATCCGCATGCTCGTCAAACTCTTCCAGAATGATGCCCGCGCCGCGCGCGACGGCGGTCAGGGGATCGTCGGCGATGTGAACCGGAATTTTGATGCACTCGCTCAAAAATTCGCCGAATCCCTGAAGGAGCGCGCCCCCGCCGACGAGGTAGGCGCCGCGGTGCATCACGTCGCCGAGAATTTCGGGCGGGGTCGTCTCCAACACTTCCTTGACGGCCTCAACGAGGACATCAACGGAAGCGGCAATGGCGTCGCGCACATCGGCATCAGTGATGATAACTTCGCGCGGGAGCCCCGTAACGAGGTCTCTTCCCTTAATCGCCGCCTCAAGCGACGCGTCTCCCGGCCTCACCCGCCCGATGGCGATCTTAACCTGCTCGGCTGTTTTTTCCCCGATGAGAATTTTGAACTCGCCGCGCACATAGGCGACAATATCTTCATTGAACTTGTCGCCGGCAATCTTGAGACTTTTTGAGCGCACGATGCCGCCTAAGGAGATGATTGCAATGTCCGTCGTTCCCCCACCGATGTCAATAATCATGTTCCCGATGGGCTCCTTCACGGGAAGGCGGATGCCGATCGCCGCCGCCACGGGCTCCTCAACGATGAAGACCTCGCGCGCGCCGTTGTTTCGCGTCGCGTCCCGCACCGCCCGCGTCTCAACATTTGTGATACCCGAGGGAACGCCGACGATGACGCGGGGACCGAGGAGCTTGCGCGCCCCTCCTTCCGCCTTTTTGATGAGGTATGCGATCATCTCCTCCGTCACCTCAAAATCGGATATGACCCCGCCGACCAAGGGTCGCACCGCCATAATGTGTGTCGGGGTGCGCCCGAGCATCGCCCGCGCGGCGCTCCCCACGGCAACCACCTGCCCGCTCTTCTGATTCACCGCAACGACCGATGGCTCGTTTATCACAATGCCCGCCCCGCGCAGGTACACGAGCGTATTCGCCGTGCCGAGATCAATACCGATGTCATTTGAGAGAAGTTTCCGCCACCGGCCAAAAAAGTTTTTCAGTTTCGGAATATCCATATCTCATGCAAAGGTGAACGTTGGGATATCACTCTTCGGCACCAAAACAATGTGCTCCCTGCCCCGCTCCTTGAGCTCAATGCCTCCCTCCTTGAGTGAGCGCTCGCTCACCACCGCGCGGTACGGAATACCGATAAGGTCGGCATCGGCAAATTTTTCTCCGGCGCGCGCGTCTCGATCATCAAAGAGGACCGAAACGCCGCGCTCGGAGAGCGAGCGGTAGAGCTCCTCGGCCACGCCGCGCACCTCCTCCTTTCCCCCATCAACTGAGATGAGGTGCACCTCAAACGGACTCACGTTTCTCGGCCAGATAATGCCCGCAGAGTCGGAGTGAATCTCAACGACGGCGCCGATGAGGCGGGCGAGACCCAGCCCATAGCTCCCCATAATCGGGAACGCCTCCTTGCCGCCCTCATCGCGGTAGGTGAGGCGGAGGGCTTCAGCGAAGCGCGTGCCCAAAGAGAAGATGTTCCCAACCTCCACCGCCCTTTTCGGCGTCAGCGTCGCAGTGCCGCAGACGGGGCAGGTTTTCTGCTCATGCAAAATCTCCTCATTCACCGCGACGCGGCACTTCTCGCAGAGGTGAATCGTGTCCTCCCCCGCCTCCGTCACCGTCTGAAACTCATGCGAGTACTTTGAGAAGGTGCCTCCCGCCGCGAAGGTGAGAAACGTCTCTCCCCCGATACCCACCGCATCAAAAATATTGCGGTAGGCCCCCTTCACCTTCTCGTAGAACGCCTCGTGCTCCGGAAGGGTGCGGGAAAACGAGTACAGGTCCTTCATGAGAAACTCGCGGCAGCGCATGATGCCGCTCTTGGCGCGCGTTTCGTTTCGGAACTTCGTCTGAATCTGAAAGAGGGAGAGCGGGAGGTCGCGGAAGGAGTGCAGGTGAGTTTTAAGCATTGCGGTAATTGGTTCCTCATGTGTGAAGCCGAGCCCCACCTCGGTGCCGCTCTTCATCTTCGTCTTGAACCAATTGTCCACTCGCTCGTCATCCCATCGGTCTGTCGTCTGCCAGAGCACTCGGTTCTGGAGCGACGAGAAAAAAATTTCCTCCGCACCAAGCGTCTTCATTTCCTTCCGGATGATACCGCACACTTTTTCCAGGACGCGCAGACCAAGCGGCAGGAAGGAATACACACCGGCCATTTCCTTGTGCACGAAACCGCCGCGGATAAGAAACTGTGCATTCTTCGCGACTTCATCGGCGGGCGCCTCACGGCGCGTTTTGGTAAATAGGTGAGATTGGCGCATGATATTTTTCAGGGCGGAAGGAAATGTGCGTCAATCGTACAGGAAAAATAAGGTTTCCGCGATACTTGACAAAATTCTCCCTTATAGTAATCTAGTTTTCATAAAGAGGAGTTTCGTAATTCACAGGTTGAGAACGAGTGGGGTGGGTACTTCAAAAAGGCAGAGCAGAAACAGCCGGGGGCGGTGGACTTTCTGCTGTCTCAAATTGCTGAAACTGAAGTCCAGGGTTAAAAAGTGTGAACCTCCGCACTTGGAGGCTCGGCCTCCAAGTGCGAGAAGTAGCCGGCCAAACTTCATTCGCCAACGCTCCGATGCAAAATCGGAGCGTTTTTCTTTTCCTTACCACCACTTGGAGGCCGAGCCTCCAAAAAATACCAAGGTTAAACCTTGGCAGGGCACATAAATAAAGATACCGAGGTTTAACCTTGGTAAACGAAATCTGGTAAACCAAGTGCCAAGGTTTAACCTTGGCAGGAAAAAAGCTTGGTAGGAAAGGACATTTTACAATAGTTTTGCGATATCTTGGTATGTCACCGCAAGCATGAGGAGAAGAAGGAGCGCGAAGCCCACCGAATTGACCGCCTGCATGACGCGTGGGTTGAAGGGCTTACGGCGGATTCCCTCAAGCGCGAGGAAAAAAAGCCGTCCGCCATCAAGCGCCGGAAACGGCAGGAGGTTTAAGACCGCGAGGTTAATTGAGATGAACGCGGTGAAAGAGAGGAGGTACACAATTCCGAGCTGACTCGCCTCGCCGACGAGCCCCGCAATGCCAATCGGTCCGGCAACCTGCGTCACATCGGCGACCCCGCGAATCGCATCCAGAGCAAATGTAGCGAGGCCGACCGCGACAGCAATGGTGAGGCGACCCGTCATGCGCGCCCCCTCGAGTACCGCACGCGGGAGCGGAAGCCGAAGGGTCACAACCTCTTCCATCACGACCCCAATCGCACTCTTCCCTCCTTCTGTAATGCCTTCCCGCGGCGTAACGAAGAGAGTGCCCACTGCTCCGCCGCGCTCATAGGTGAGAGAGAGTGTCTCACCGCCGCGAGGAGCGATGAACGACTGAACAACCTGCGGCGAGAGATTCGCGGCAGAGACGCCGTCGCCGCGCGTATCTGCGATACCGCGAATCACGTCTCCGGTGCGAAGGCCCGCCGCCCCCGCTGGAGAATCGGGAAGCACGCCAACCACCATGATGCGGGGTGCCGAGAGACTCGCTCCCTCGGGCACATCAGCCACTCCGGCGGGGTACCCCACCATAAATCCAATGGAGATGAGAAACCACGAGAGCGCCATGTTGCCGAGTACGCCGGAGGCGAGTACGAGGGCCTGCACGGGGCGCTTCTTTCTTGTGATACTCTGCTCCAGCTTTTCTTCCGGGACCGACTGGAGCTCTGCGGGATCTTCGCCGAGAATCTTCACGAACCCGCCGAAAGGAATGAGATTGAGCGAATACACGGTCTCCCCCTTCCTGAAGGAAAACAGGCGGGGCGGAAATCCGAGTCCAAATTCATCAACACGGATGCCGGAAATCTTCGCCGCGAGAAAATGCCCAAGTTCATGCACAAAAACAAGAACGGCAAGAACCGCCAAAAAAAGTAGGATGGTCATACAAAAAATAAATAGAGAAGCATGAAATCCTAAACAAATTCAAAATTCAAATGTTCAAAACTCAAAATCTTTCTACAACCTACCAGCTACAAGCTACAAGCTAGTTCATAATTTCCTTCTCCTTCCGCTGTGCCCCCTCGCCGAGAGCTTTGCCGAACGCCTCCGCAAGTTTCTCAAGCTCCTTTTTCGCGCGGAACTTCTCATCCTCGCTCATACTTCCCGCTTTCTCCTGTTTTTGAATATCGTTCCACACTTCATCGCGAAACTTCCGAAGCGAGATGCGCGCCTGCAAAAGCTTCTCCTTCACCACCTTCACAAGTGAGGCGCGCCGCTCGGAAGTGAGCTCCGGAAACGTGATACGGATGCCGCGTTCGTCCGCCGCGCCCGAGAGCCCGAGGTTCGCCGCAACGACGGCCTTCTCAATATCTTTCATGAGCGCCATATCAAACGGAGTAACTCTGAGCGTCCGTGCATCCTCAATGGAAATCGTGCCGGCCTGCTTGAGGGGCATCCGCGAACCGTACGCCTCCACCGACACCCCGTCAAGGAGCGCGGGGGTCGCGCGGGAGGTGCGGATTGCGGAGAGCTCCTTTTTGAGCCACTCCTCCGTTTCTTTCGCCTTTTTTGTGAACGCGGTAAAAGTATAGGCCATATACTTATTCTACCTTCCTCGGAAGCGCCACCGCAAGGTGTTCAAGGAGGAGCTTCTCCGACGCCCCGCGGTCAGTCGCATAGCGGCGTACGAGAAGAAACGCGGTGAGCGCGATCGCATCCCCTCCGAAAGGCAGCGACGCGTGGACATACCGCTCCATCTGCGCCAAAAACTCCCGCGTGCTACTCTCTCCCCCCTCCCCTCTCTCATTTTCCTCCCGCAGAGCGCGAACAATCGCGAGCCGCTCCGGAAGCGCTGCGCGCATAAACACCTCGGCACGCTTCTCTTCTTCCGAAGAGGAGGCGCCTGGAGCTCCTCCCCCAACGTTTAGAATGGCGAGGCGAGAGCGTAGCGTCGGCAGAAGCGTCTCGGCGCTTGGGATGATAATAAAAAAGTGCACGTTCGGAGCGGGCTCTTCCAAAGTCTTCAGGAGGGCATTCCCCGCCTCTCGCGTGAGCGCGTCAAACGAAATGATGAAGATGCTCCGCTCCCCGAAGCTTCGCCGCAGGGCCGCCTCCCGAATCATCCGTGAATCATCAATCGCGAGCGCCGCCGCATCAAAGTTGTGGAAATCAGGATTGCCCACAGTCGAAAACGAGAGCGATTCATTGAGGAATCGCTCAAGACGCCGCCTGCTCTCGGCGCGGTCTCCGACGAGCGCGTAGCCGTGGTGAAGCGTCTGTCCCCTCGCAAGCGCCTCCTCAAGAAATGCGAGACGGTGAGTGTCGGTATCTGGCATGGTTTTGGAAAATTCTCCGTGCGTCCATCCTTTTCGTCCAGTATACACCAGGTCGCCCCACAGTGAGAAAAAGCCCCTTCCCATGTCGCCACGGGAAGGGACCAGAATCCAGACGCGTCCCGGGGAAGGGACAGTTTTTCAAAAAGACTTATGGGTGGGATAGTTCCGTCTGGAAGTACGCGGTTTTTCTACTCCTCATAACGAGGTTGTGTATGAGGAGGGCGAGCCTCTCATGCGAGTTCACACATCGGAACCACATGGTTGGCAGTTGCGAGCCGCGAAGTCCTCCTTACTGCAGAAGAGTATACCACTCACACGCAACACGGCACAAGACCCCTGCATAGTATGGGGAAAGGCGCTGTATCGCTAACGCTTCGCGAGTATTGTTTTTTTGTATGTATCAAGGTGTTCCAGCGCGATGCCCGTACCTTTCGCGACACAGTACAGAGGGTCCTTCGCGAGCACCGCCTTCACGCCGGTGCGGCGAAAAACGAGATCGGGGAAATTCCGAAGCTGTGACGAACCGCCGGTCATTATAATCCCCTGGTCAATGATGTCGGCGGCGAGCTCGGGTGGCGTTTCCTGGAGCACGTCCTTGATTGCTTTCACCACCTCCCGCAGTTCCTTCGCGATCGCCTTCACAATTTCGTTCGTGCGCGCCTCAGCAGTACGCGGGAGCCCGGTGACGAAATCCCGCCCCTTCACGACCATGAGAAGCTCCTCCTCAAGCGGAACGGCAGAGCCGACCTGGATTTTGATCTCCTCGGCCATCCTGTCGCCAATCGCAAGGTTGAACGTCTTTTTGACATAGTCCGCGATCGCCGCATCAATGCGGTTACCGGCGCACTTGACGGATGTTGAAGCGACGATACCGCCAAGCGATATCACCGCCGCATCCGTCGTACCTCCGCCGATGTCAACAATCATGTGCCCGACGGCCTCCTGAATCGGAATGCCCGCGCCGATGGCGGCAAGAATGGGCTCCTTGACGACGTACGCATTCTTTGCGCCGGCGCGCAACGCCGCCTCAATGACGGCACGGCGCTCGGTTGAGGTTACGCCGGCGGGCACCGAGACGATCACCTCCGGCTTCCAGATGTTGAAGCGCCCGAGCGATTTGCCGATGAAGTACCGAAGCATCGCCTCCGTAACGCGGTAGTCGGCGATGACGCCGTCGCGCATCGGGCGGTATGCGACAATGTTGTCCGGGGTCTTCCCGACCATATTCTTCGCCTCAAGGCCGACGGCGAGAATCTTATTGTCGGTAACCGAAACGGCGACAACGGAGGGCTCGTTCAAGACCACCCCTCGTCCCGGCAGGTACACGAGGGTATTCGTCGTTCCGAGATCAATCCCGAGCTTCGGCGCGAAAAAACTCATCTTACTACTATACTACAGGGATGCCGCGAATAAAAGGCGGCACGCTACGATGCTGTCCACACTCCACAGTAGACGTACATACCGTATATGCTATACTTCCGGTATCATGGGAAACAGCGGGAATTTGCGGGAAATCGGCGCGCGCATACAGCGGCTCCGCGAAGAACGCGGCAGCACACAGAGCGCCTTCGCGAGAAAAATCGGCACCACGCAGAGCGCTCTCTCCCGCATTGAGGCGGGAGAGCAGAATGTGAGCGCGAACCTTTTGGAAAAAATCGGCGCGGCGCTCGGGCGAAGCGTCATTGCCATCTCGGGCGAGACCATTAATCTTGAAATCCG
>VMFH01000014.1 GCA_007375925.1 Parcubacteria group bacterium Gr01-1014_72
GTCGTGGAGCGGCACGCCACCGACTTTCCCGATAAGCCAGTTCGCGATGCGAGATGGAATTTTCCGCGTGAAGCGCTGTTCCTCCCATCGCCCTTGCCGCCAACCGGACACGAGATCGTACCCCTCATTAAGTTTCCCAAGGAGTTTCTTGATATCAGCCGGATCGTTTTCCAGATCGCTGTCAATCGTCGCGATTATGTCGCCCTTCGCCGCGGCGATCCCCGCGGCAATCGCAGCCGTCTGTCCGAAGTTTCGCCTAAAGCGAATCACGTGAATGTGCGAGTCCCTCACCGCCGCCTCGCGGAGCGCCTCAAACGAGCCGTCTGAAGAACCGTCGTCCACAAAGATGACTTCATACGGACCTTCATAAGTGCGAAGCGTTCGTTCGAGTTCTTCGACAAGAAAGGGAATACTCTCCCGCTCATTGTAGATGGGCGTGATGACGGAGAGGAGTGGGGGGGGTGATGCTTTTTGTTTCATGGGCACCATACTACACCGCGCACCCTACTTCGCAAGGTTCTGTGCCTTGGAGCGGAGAAGCCACACGGAGACGAGTCCGAAGAAGGCGACGAAGAGAAGCTCCAGAATGTGCAGGATGAAGCTTGCCGGTATAGCAACCGCCTCTGGAACGCCAAACGAGAGGAGAATAAAGGTGAGGGCCCCCTCGTACGGCCCAAATCCTCCGAACGTAATGAGGGGCGTCAGGCTCACAAAAACCGGGAAAGCGTACGCAACTGCCGCGCTCGCGGGAGCAAGCGGGACTCCCACAACAAAGAGAAGGAGCGCGCCCGCACCAAACATCATCCCCCAGATCCCAAGCGAGTGCACGAAGAGGGATGCGAGGAGACGGCGGTCTGTGAGCGTCGTGAGTATGTCGGCGCACAGAAGAAGGAGTCGCTCAGTACGAGGGTGCCGGTGAAATCGTTCAGAGAAAGTCCGAACGAGCGCCGCAAGCCACCTCGCAAGACCAATAGAGCACAGGATGACCGCAGTTAGGACGAGCACGCTCCAGAAAATACTCTGAAAGATAGGTGCGGGGAGCGCCGTGGTGGGGAGAAGGAGAAGTGAGAGCGCGAAGATGACGCAGATCGCAAGGAGGTCAAGCACACGCCCCGCGAGGAGCGAGGAGATGTTTGCCCCAATGTGACCAATGCCGCCTTGGTGTACGAGGTACACGTACGAGAACTCTCCGGCCCGAAGCGGCAGAAATGTGTTGCCGGCATTCTGAACCCCGATGATCCCGAAAATGTTCCGAAATGGCGCATCAGGGAGAAAGAGACGGGCGCGCAGAGCCCGGAATATGTTGCTTATCGCATAGAGCCCGTACACCAGAGGTAGGTACCCCCACCGGATATCGCGCGCAGAATCCAAAAACGCACCCCACTCCACACGCGTCACGAGGTAGAGCAAAATCCCGATCCCAACGGCACCGACGACGAAACGAGCAATGATGTTCATGTGTGTTGTGTGTTACTGCGCCTCGCCACAACGAGTATTCTATCACTCGCGCGGAAGAGCGCGGCGAGGATGGAAAGCGGGAGAAAGAGGAGCGCCGAAAAGGGATTGAGGAAAAAGAGGCGGGAAAGCGGACGCATCACAGGGTATTCGGCGAGCACAGTGCGAAAGCTGTGCACCCATGTGTTCGGGACGACGCTGTGCGAGATTCGCACAGCGGCAAATCCCGCCTCGGTGAGGTAACGCGTGATCGTGGTGGGATTAAAGTCGTAGAGATGTCGCGGTGGCTCCCCTCCCTGCCAAAAACGCCCAAACAATCTCGCCCCCCACGATTCCACGCTTGGAATAAAAATATAAATCATGCCCCCTTGCTTCAAGATGCGAGACGCCTCGGCAAGGAGTTCTCGCGGTGAGGGCACGTGTGAGAGAACGTACTTCATACGAAGCACATCAAACGATTCAATCGGAAGTTTGAGTGATAGAAGTGTCCCGACCAGAAGTTGGAGGTGGAAATATTTTTCCGCCGCGTGCGCTGCATCAGTGCTCGTGTCCATACCTGCGACCGTGAGGTGCGTTTTGTCCCGAAGGTACGCGGCGTCTTCCCCGCTCCCTGCCCCCACCTCAAGAAGGCGCGCGCCTTTCGGGAACGAGCGGTTGAGCCGACGCGCTTCCCTTCGCAAAAAGATGTTCTTAATGAATCGCGCCACTCCGCGCGAGGGAATGTATGACGCATAATCCTCCGGATAGTAGCGCATCATCTCACTTTCACGCGGGCGCGGATTCACAAAGACGAGCCCGCACCGGAGGCACTCCACCACCTGGAAGATTTCACCCGTCACAAGCCGGTCAGGCGCGGCAAACCGCGCCCGCACCTCCCTCACCCCGCATAAATCGCATGCAATGTTTTCCATAAATCAAAACTACGGGGACACGGCCTGTGGATCAGTTTCGGTTTTGTTTCGGTATAGGTGATATAATAACTTCATGCTCACGAAAAAACAAAAAGGGGTTTTGGATTTCGTAAAACATTATAGCATAAAACGCGGCTTCGCTCCATCCATCATTGAAATCGGGAAGCACTTCCACCTTAAGTCTACCTGAACAGTGCACCAACATCTCTCTAACCTAGAAAAGAAGGGGTATCTCAAACGGCAAAAAAATCAGCCTCGCTCTGCAGAAATCCATAAGACTGAAAAATTAGTCAGCATTCCTCTCCTCGGTCGCATCGCCGCCGGTCAACCGATTGAAGCTATTCAAAACAAAGAAACCATAGCGGTTCCGCAAAGCAAATTGCCCTTCCCCAACGACAACTATTATGCACTGCGTGTCTCCGGAGACAGCATGGCTGACGAAAATATCAATGATGGAGACATTGTGCTTGTAAAAGAACAGAAAACCGCCGAGAATGGGCAGAAAGTGGTCGCACTGTTAGACAATTCCGAAGTAACGCTAAAAACATTCTACCGTGAGAAAAATCGCATCCGCCTTCAACCCGCAAACAAAAACTACGCTCCGATCGTCGTACAAAACAAAGATATCGCAATACAGGGTGTCGTCTATGACGTGGTCAAGGCTGAAGAAAGACCGCAAATGGAAAATTTTCAAGTCTCCATCCAAATCAGAAAATCAAAATCTCTACCACTTAATAAATTAATCGTAAATGATGCTTTGGCTGAGTTGAGGAAACTACCGGATGAAAGTTGTGATGTTATTATTATTGACCCACCATACAATATCGGAAAGGATTTCGGGAATAACAGCGATAAACGAGAGTTCAACGAATACATCTTATGGTGTAGGGAGTGGATTCATGAGTCTATCCGAGTGCTAAAACCCTCTGGGACAATGTTTATTTACGGTTTCAGCGAAATTCTCGCGTATCTGTCTGTTGAAATACCCATTAACAAACGATGGCTCATCTGGCACTACACGAACAAAAATATGGCTTCCGTCTCGTTTTGGCAAAGAAGCCATGAGTCCATCATCTGCGCTTGGAAACAAAGACCAATTTTCAACACAGACGAAGTCCGGGAACCATACACGGAAGGATTCTTAAACGGAGCAGCCGGGAAAATAAGAACAGGAAAATCCATTGGACGATTAAGCAGAAAGGGGATTGATACTATCTACAAAGCACATGAAAATGGTGCTTTGCCGCGAGATGTCCTGAAAATCCCCGCACTTGCAGGTGGCGCTGGCATGGTAGAGAGGTGGTTTCTCTGCAAAACATGCAACGATGTTTTTGAGCCCAGAGAACTGAAAAAACACAGTGGGCATGAGATAATCAAACATCCGACACAAAAACCGCTCGAACTTTCAAGGAAACTCATCAAATCGGCTATGCCGAAAAGAGGGGGTGTGATATTGGTGCCGTTTGTTGGCACCGGCTCGGAGTGTGTTGCCGCAAAAGAATTGGAGCAATCGTATATTGGTTTTGAGATCAACCCCGACTATGTGCGAATAGCAGAAAAAATGATAGCGGGCATAAAGATTGTTCCGAAATCATCTCAGTGAGTGGTCTATTTCTCTCTTCTTCTCCTCAAAAACATAAGGAGTAAAAACAACAAAGCCGTTAGGAAAACGCTTCAACTCTTTATTTTCCCTAAATCTTTTGTAGGGCAATTTATATTCCCCATTCTTTTTCCTTGGATTTTCGAAATAATCACCACTTGGAACTTCATACTTTATGTCAACAAACTCTCCCTGCAAGGGATTTTTTGATTTTGGCTTTTCCTGTCGTACTTCCCTGCCGAGAGATTTCTTTTTCACTTGAAAATTCAGAGTCTTCCCACGATATGTAACCTGAAAATCAGCTCCTTTGTGATCGAGTTCGCCGGACATCTTCACTGTATCATCGCCAAAAACTGATTCGGAAACATAGCCGGCATGTATCTGGGTAATGATACTCGCCCATGTCCTATAAATTCTCGCGGGTAAACCCTTACCGAAACAAGTTTTACACATACCTATTCTCTTTTGGAAATTATCAATCTCTGTTCTGTGTTCTTGAAGGTACTCGTTGTAAAATTTTTCAAAGCTCAAAAACTTTTTCCTTTCCCAGTACACTTGATAGAGCATATTGATTGCCTGAATCTCCTTCGGCAAATCCATTTCCACAATCTTAATGGGCCTATACTTCTCACGGTAGGCCTTGAGGTCAACCGACTCCAAAAATTGTTCAAATTTCTTTAACAACATGAATATAAAATCCTCGACTCGCCCAGTCTACCGCCGTTTCAGATTTCAAACAACTCTCCTCGCCCACCACTTCCCATTATCCGTCCCTCGCCCCTAGAACCTACTTCGCTCTACGGCACGAAGAATTACTGTCATACGCGGACTACGGTGGAGGAGAAATCCGACAAAAGAAAGCGGAAAAAAGAGGGCGGCGAGGAGAAGGTTGGTGATGCCGAAAAATCGAGCGAGGCGTGTCCATCCGTGCGCATTGAAAAATCGGCTAATGCTTCCAATCCAATCGTTTGGTACAAAACTGTAATAAATTTTCTCCACGCGAAATTCCGCCTTTTCGGCATATTTCCTAATGGTCGCCGGCGAAAAAATCTGGAAGTGGCGAGGTACGTCAAAGCTGTGCCAGTAGCGCCCGAAAATGTGCCGTTCAAAGGAATCGGCGTTTGGAATGCTTATCACAAGACTCCCGCCCGAAGAAAGAATGGTTTTTAGTTTCTTCAAAACCGCCATAGGTGACCGCAGATGCTCCAGTACAAACCGCATCACGATACAGTCAAAAGTCGCTCCGCTCTGAAATGTAAATGTTTCCACATCCCCCGCATACACCGTCGCGCCCGTCTCCCGCGCCGCCGCGGCGCTTGGGGCATCCATCTCAAGCCCGAACCGCTCATAACTCGTACCGAGCGACGCAAGAAAATCCCCGCGCGCGCAGCCGATATCAAGCACTCTTCCACGTCCACCAGTGAGGTTCTTGATACGCCGCCGCTCCCCCGCAGAGAGAAAGCGCTTCACCGCGTGCAGAAGAAACGAGTCCTCTCTGTACGGCACATAGTTCTCGGGATAGTACATGCCGAGAGACTCCCGCGCCGGACGAGGCGAGAGACGCAGAAGTCCGCACGACCCGCACCGAACAATACCGAAACGCCCGGGGATGAGAAGCGCGTTGTCCCGCGCATCCGCGAAAGAGACCTTTGCGGAAGTACTGCCGCACAGATCGCACACAGGAACATTTTCGTAAGCTACTCCTTTCGCATTCATAAGCGTGCCGCACGCGAGATCGCCTCGCGCCACACTTCCGTCAGCCGCTCAAGTGAAAAACGGTTTTCCGCCATCCGTCGGCCCCCTTTGCCGAGCCGCGCACGAAGCGAGGCATCCTCTATAAGTTCCTTGAGCCGACTCACCCACTCCGAAACGCCGCTCACGAGAAATCCATTTTCGCCGTTCACAATCACCGTCTTGTTGAGGCCGCGGTTCTCCGCAACGGTTGGAATCCCGACCGCCATGTACTGAATCATTTTGTAGCCCAAGCGCCCGCGGTTGAAGGGAGAGTCATCAAGCGGCATGATGCCGATATCAAACGACTGGAGGTCGGCAAGCTGTTCTTCCAACCGCCACGGTTTTGTGATAAGTGGAACGCCGTCCGCCTTAAAATCACCCCGCGCCCCCACCGTCTTGAGCCGCCAACCGCCTACCCTCTTTGCGAGCTCCTGAAACACCGACAGAATTTCTTCAAGCATGTACGTCGTGGAAGGGCTCCCGATCCAGCCGATCGTGACGGGGCCACTGCCCGTGCGTTCACCTGTACGCGGGTACATTGCCTTCACATCAATCGGCGCGGAGAGAACCATGACGTGTTTGTTGTGCCGCCGCGCCTCGTTAGCCAAGTACTCGTTCTCGGCAACGACCAACACCGCACCCTGCATCATTTTTTTGCATAAATAAGCTTGATATTTTAGTAGCAAGAGATTGAGTTTGCTATCATTGTGAAAGGGGTTAATCTCAAAAATTGTGTCATCAATCTCGTATATCACCCGACGGTTGATTGTCGTGAGTAATGTATAAAGTAGTAGAGGAAACGTGTCTTTCTGAATAATAATAACGTCATAGCGCCACGCGGTAAGCGTAAAATAACACCGCCGTATAAGAGCCCACAACAAATGATATATAAGATTAAGCTTTTTTCGTAACACCGGTAGTATCCGAAGTCCCATATGAACATCGTAGAATAGATCGTGGTAGATTGCGTTGTGAATACAGGTAAACCCTCCCGCGCGGAGGCGCGAAAGAAATTGAATTACCTGAATTCGGCTTGAACCGCCCTTCTCGCCGAATTGTGTTAAAAAAAGAACTTTCATTAAGGATGTTTTATATTAAGAAAATCTATTGCTTCTTTTGCCTATCACGCATACAAATTATTATTTTGAATTATTCTTAACCCCAATCGCGATTACAGAAATACCGAAAGGGAAATTAACCCATTTGAGTAACGTCGCCTCTAGTCTGAATATTCGATACAGAAGCGCATTCACAAAAGGAATCGGCGTGTTAACCTCCTTTCCTACCATTTTTTTTGGCTCATACACTCTTGTCAGGAGTTTTATCATTGCAATAGGAACAAACAACAACGTATTAAAATACGACGCTTTCAAAATGATAAAATTATTCTTTCGCACCATAGAGACAACTTGTCTTTTGGTGTAACGCCGGTGGTGATGAGATCGCTCATCCGAACGCGTCCACAAAACCTGAAACGCCGGAACGGTGAGGACAAGTGTCCCTCCTATTTTCAACACACGGTAAATTTCTTTCATTGCCGCATCGTCATTATTTACATGCTCCATCACATCAAGAACAAAAAGTGTATCGAAACTATTGTCAGAAAACGGAAGATGTTCCGCATCCGCGCACCGCACTTCCTTACTCAATCCCGCCGTAACGCAAAAATCAATCGCTGTTTTATTACTATCAATCCCAAACACCTCTCCATATTTTTTCAAAAAAACAATCTCTCCCCCAACCCCACACCCGACCGAAAGCACTCTCTTACCTGTAGTACTACCATCTTTATTGAAAGATTTTAAAAGGCTCGAGATAACATCGCGCCGTGCCTTATACCACCAATTATTCCTCTCTATAGCAGCAATCCCATGATAAATCGAAATATCCATACATATGTTATTTAAGAAAAGTAGCGACCGCCAGGGCGACGCGCTTCGCGTCGCCCTCCGGAAGGGTCGGGTAAAACGGGAGGGAGACGATACGCTTCGCGATATCTTCGGCGACAGGGCACACGTCAAAGGGCAGTCTAAGATTTTTCCAAAACGGCTGGTTGTACACCACTTCGGGGTAGTGCACCGCCGTCTCAATTCCCTCCGCACGAAGTGCGTTCTGAAAACCGTCGCGCGAGGAGCCCCGCGGGAGCACTATGACAAACAGGTGATACGAGTGTGCGGACTCGGGAAGCGCGTGTGGGATGAGCGACGCGAGCCCCGCTTTCTCAAAATGTTTCAGGTACAGCTCTGCCGCCTTTCGCCGAAGCGCGATCTCCCGCGATAGAATTTTAAGCTTCAAAGAGAGCGCGATCGCCTGAATCGGGTCAAGACGCATGTTGAAGCCGAGATGGTCGTGGACATTCTTCTCGCTCTGCCCAAGATTCCGAATACTCCGAATCTTCTCGGCAATGTCCGCACGATTCGTTACGACCGCACCCGCGTCCCCAAACGCGCCAAGATTTTTTGTCGGATAAAAACTGAAGGCGCCAACATCTCCCCACGTCCCCGCATGGCGTCCCCGGTAAGTCGCCCCATGCGCCTGCGCAGCATCTTCTACAACAGCGAGGTTGTGGCGTCGTGCGATATCCATAATCGCCTGCATGTCGCCAACAGCGCCGTAGAGATGGACAGGAAGAATCGCCTTCGTCTTCGACGTGATGAGCTGCTCTACCGCCTCCGGCCGCACCGTGAGCGTACGTTCCTCAATGTCCGCAAAGCGCGCCCGCGCGCCCGTCCGAAGAATCGCCGTTACGCTCGCGTTGTAGGCATTCCCCTGCGTAATGATCTCGTCCCCCGCCCCGACACCGAGCGCCGTGAGCGCGAGATAGATCGCGTCCGCGCCGTTTGAGACGCCAACAACGTGTGGCGACCCGACATACTTTGAAAGCGCGCTCTCAAATTCCTCAACCTCGGGGGAGAGGACGAACAACCCCCGCTCCAAAAATTTCTTGACGCGGGCGAGGTACGCGCGCGACACAAGACCCGTCGCTCGCGCGAGGTCGGTGAAAGGTATGCTCTTTTTCCGCTTTCCCGAGCGAGGAGACTTCATGCTTTGTACTTGTAGAGGTTCCAAAGGTTCCCGATGTGGAGCACGTCCCGCATCCTGCCGACATCAAGACTCGTATCCTCCGGCACCCAGTCTGGTTTTGGAATCGTTGTGATGTCGGAGCGCGTACGGCGCGCGTACTCGTAGAGCGTCGTCCGCGGCCCGCCGATGTTCAAGATGCCAGTCG
>VMFH01000015.1 GCA_007375925.1 Parcubacteria group bacterium Gr01-1014_72
GATTGCTCGGAGAGAAGTTTTTCTCAGACCTCGAACAAAAATTCAGGACCGATATTAAACCGAACATTAAAGAATATCTGAAAAAATATCACGTCTCCTACATAATCAAAGACACAGCCTTGGACCTGCAGTACCAGCCAGAAAGGCTCGGTGCGACGCGCGTGTATAGCGACGAGAGGTTCGAGATTTACCGCTTGCCATAATTATGAAAGTCTATTACGTCGCCAATTTCTATGTGCCGTTTGAAAAAGCGTACGGCATTCAGCTCGCGAAGATGTGCGAAGCGCTTATTGAGGCGGGCGCGGACGTTGTTGTCGTGGCGCCCCGCCGCCACGGCGGGGCGCCACTCCAGACTCCCCGCGAGTTTTATAATCTCCGTGTTCCACTGCCCGTGCGGTATTTGCCGACTCTGCCACTTTTTAATTTCGGCCGGATCGGATTTGTGATTGCCTCCGCGTTTTTTATGATTGTGTATCTCAAATACCTGTGGTGGAAACGTTTGATGGGTGAGAAGTTTGTGATTCACGCGATTGATATGGACCAATTTTCGTTCGCCCTCGTGCCGCTTGTCGGCGTGGCGTTTATTGCTGAACTCCATGATGCAAAGCCGCGCAGTTTGTCGTTCGCGTTCCTCCTTTCCCGCGCGCGGCATATTCTCGTCGTCAATCGGCTCATCAAGGAAGCGCTGATGAAAAATTTTTCTCTTCCTTCTGAAAAAATCACTGTTGCGCCGAACGGGATTGATGAGCGAATGTACGAAGAATTGCCGACGAAAGAAGCCGCGCGGGATGCCCTCGGCATCCCGCGCGGCTCCAAACTCGCCCTCTATGTCGGACGTCTCTATGACTGGAAGGGGACGGAGATTCTCGCCGAAGCCGCGCGATTGACGCCCGATGTCACGATCGGTTTTCTCGGCGCCACGGAAGAAGAGTATGAGAAGGTAACAGGCGAGCATGCCCCTCGGAATCTCCGATTTTTCGGAAGCGTTTCCCACGGCGAAGTTCCGAAGTGGCTCGCGGCGGCCGACCTGCTCCTCGTTCTCGGTACGAAACAAAACGAATACTCGTACCGCTACACCTCGCCGATGAAGCTCTTTGAGTACCTGCCTCTTGGCCGTCCGATCGTCGCGGCGCGGACACCTGCCATAGAAAGTGTGGTGTCAGAGAAAGAAGTATTTTTTTACGAACCAGATAATGTAACTGATTTATCGCATGTCATCACCAAAGCTCTTGAACCTCACTTGGGAGTTGGACTCCCAAGTGGAAAAATAGCTGAATTTTCATGGAAAAGACGCGCGTTACTTTTATTGACAAGTTCTCTAAATAGTGCAACTATCAAAAATAGATATCCAACATTATCCAAAGGCAACTTATGAATCCTTTTGAGGACCCAGATGATCCTTTTTTAAAGGATCGCTTATTACCGAGATGTTTCCAAAATCTGTTTCCTGGCGATATTTTCGATTCTACCGAGGCGGACAATGAAAAGTGGCGTCATCTCCGAGTCACATATCTTAAACTCGACAGTAAGCAGTCAGCCTTGGGGAATGCTGTTATCCGAACTCGGGGTCTTATAGTGAATTTTAGGCCAGAAGCAAAAATTCAGCTGGTCGATCCTGTGTCTGGAAACATGAAGAATCATCTCGAAGATGTTCTGGAAGAACGTAGGAAATGGCAAATTCAAAAAAGAGGTTACTCTTAAATTTTGATAATCGTCTTGATTGTAACCCCTCACCTTATTAGGAATATCTCCCCGTGTTGCAATGACACGGGGGATTTTTTATGCATCAAATTAAGAATTACGAAAAGACAATTATTTTACGTATGGTAGTGTTATACATACCGTATGCGGATTGGGATTTTCTTGCATCCATACGACGAGGCGAAACCGGCCGGATTGGGGCGGTATATTTTGGAATTGACGAAGGCCCTTGTCGTGGCGGAAACTGCCCACACGTTCGTCATCTTTTTGAAACGAAGGCCTGCCCACTCGCCGCTTCCGGAGTCCGATCGTGTGCAGTATGTGTACGGCGCCGGCGGACCTGCCCGCCAAAGCCGGAGCAAGGCGATGGCAGGCGGGTTTTTCTGGATGGACCGCCTTATTGGCAAGGGGCCACCCTGCGACGCCTATCTTTTCAACACCCCCATCGTGCCTCTTTTTCGGAAGCCCGGGAGATTTATTGTCATTTCGCTTGATTTTGCGTACCGCACCCTTCCTGCGCGGGGACTGCGCGAGACGCTCCGCAGGCGTTTACTCTTTTGGTACCACCGATTTTCTCTCCGCCGCGCGTCGCGCGTCGTTGCCATCTCCGGCGCGACGCGCAAAGAAACCTGCCTCCTTTTTGGTATTCCCGAAGAACGAGTGAGTGTTGTGTACCCGGGGTTTAACAATATTTGCGCCCTTCCCGAAAAAGAAGTCCCCGCTCTGCCAAAGCACTTCTTTCTCTTTGTCGGCGCGCTCAAGGAGCGGAAAAACGTGCACCGGATCATTGAGGCTCTTGCATACGCGGGGGAAAGGGGTCTCCGCGGGGAGCGGCTTCTCATTGTCGGCGGCGGGGGTAGTGCGTACGAGGAGTTCCTTCGGCAGAGAGTTGCGGAACTTCATCTCTCCGAACGCGTTGTCTTTCTCGGCTACCGGAGCGACGAGGAGCTCTCATTTCTTTACAAACACGCGCTCGCACTCGTTTTCCCGAGTCTCGTTGAGGGCTTCGGATTTCCTGTTTTGGAGGCGTTTGCGTGCGGGACGCCGGTCATCACCTCAAAAATTTCTTCGCTCATTGAGCTTGGCGGCGGCGGCGCGGCGGAGGTGGTGGATCCGTACAATATTTCTGCCATTGCGGGCGCGATGGTGCGTGTCGCTACAGACTCGGCGCACCGTGAGGAGCTCATCCGTCGCGGGCGCGAACGCGCGGGAGAGTTTAGTTGGGAGAAGTGTGCGCGGGAATTTTTGGCGCACATTGAGCAACATCCATGATTCCCCGAGCGTTCTATCAACCGGTTCTCATCTGTGCGGCGGTTTTCCTTTCTCCCCTTCTTTTTGTCCGCGCGCGTAGACGCGCACGCGGTGCCTCCGCCACAGCGCAACTTCGTATCCTCATCACGCCCCAGCTCACCCGTATCGGCGATCTCGTTTGCTCCACGCCGGTCTTTCGCGCCCTGAAGCGCGCGTACCCAGGTGCGTACCTTGCGGTGCTTGCGACGAACAAAAATGCAGCCGTGCTACAGAATAATCCCCATATTGATGAGGTGATTCTGTATCGGAGAGTGGGAGGCGTGTTCAAATTGCCGCACCTTCTCCGCGCGCGGCGGTTTGACTGGAGCATTGATCTCACGGGTAATGCCTTTAGCGCCGCTTTCGCGCTTCTCGCGCTCATTCCGCGGCGCGTGCGGCCAACCTATAACGGACGCCCGCTCCTGCTCCGGCTCGCGGATTGCTTTGCGACCGATTTGTTTCACTACGAGCACCATACGTTTTTGCCGAAGTTCTACCTCCGTCTTCTTCAACCCCTCGGCATTCACGCGGAGGATGCACGTCCGGAAGTTTTTGTCTCGCCCGCAGAGCGGGCGGCCGTTGCCGCGTTCCTTGGCACGCGCGGTGTCGCTTCAGACGCCTTGCTTGTTGGTATGAGCATTACGGCGGGAAACAAAATAAAAGAGTGGGGAGATGAGCACTTTGCAGAGCTTGCGAAGCTTATTTTGTCGGCGCACCCGCACACGCTCCTTCTCATAGGAGGCCCCGCTGATGCCTCCCGCATTGACGCGCTCATCGCCCTTTTGCCCGAGTCGGTGCGAGGACGGGTAGTGAGCGCGACCGGCCTCCCGCTCCACGAGCTTCCCGCGCTCATGGAGCGCCTCGTGCTCTACGTCGGGGTGGATACCGGGCCCATCTATATCGCGCACGCGCTCCGCATACCCCTCATTGATATCGTCGGTCCGGTTGATGCGAGTGAGCAGCCGCCGCAGGACGAGCGGAGCGTCTGTATCCTCCCACCCGACGTTCCCCCGACATCCTTTGTTTTTAAGAGTCGTGGCAACCCCGCGCTCACGAGGAAGGCCCTTGCGGCCACCTCTGTTTCAAATGTTTTCGGCGCTGTGGAGAAATTGCTGTCCCACTAGTGAAGGAGCGGAGGGGATACCTTACTACTGTCCGGATCCCAAAAGTTCAGTGAGTTTGACGCGTGTTTTTGGACCGACGCGGCCATAGCCGGGGTCACCTGCTTCGGCAATTCCATACTTTACCTGGAAACGCTCTACGGCGCTTTGTGTTGCAGGGCCGAAGAAAATAGTTTCATTTCCCGAGCTCCCTGGGCCGCTCTCTGCGATACGTGTATCGGGGTCGCGGTTGAGGATCTGTTGTACGAGAAGCACCTCCCCGCTCCGGATGCCCCGCGAGAGGTGCCGCGTGAGCGCCGCGCTTGGTTTCGGAGCTTCCGCTGCAGGAGGGCCGCCTCCCGCTCCCCCGAAGACTTCCGCGAGCTTCGCGCGGGTTTTCGGGCCGAGCGCGCCATAGCCGGTTGTTTGCGGTGTGCCGGAAGAAACGATTTGATACTTTATCTGGAAACGTTCTATCGCGCGCTGTGTTGCGGAGCCGAAGTACCCCGTTACGAGCCCTTCAGGGTAAAGCGCGGCGTCGGTCGCCAGAATACTTTGGAGTCGCCGCACCTCTTCATTCGTCACGCCGCGCCGGAGCATTTTGTTGAAGGTAAGGGGGGGGAGGGGGGAAGGAGAGGCGGGCAGAGGCACTCCCGCCTGCGGTGTTGCCGGCACGCTTGGCAGGACGGGAGCCGTTTCTTGTTTTGTCGCCGTGCTCGAGACACTCGGAGTCGAGGCACTCGGAGCGGATGGCGATGATCCCGGCGCGCCTCCGCCGCCCCCGCTACTCGAGGAGGAGCTCGTTGTACAGGCGGTGGCAGAGACCGACACTGTTACGGTGACCGTGGCTACTTGAGAATTTGAGAGGGTCAACTTGGATGTTCCGCTGTCGCATGACAGTGACCGCGTGAATCCGCCAGCCACCGAACTTGTGCCAAGCGTTGCGCTGCTTCCTGAAACGGTAATTGTTGAATCTTTCGCCAGCGTGACGTCAAAACTGGACGAACCAACCGTGATGGATTCAACAGTTGCGCTGGATCCGCTGACCGATACGTCTACGCTGGAAACGCGGATGACGGTGTCAGTGGTAAGCGTAACGTCGTCGGCGGCTGCGAGCGCGACGAACGGCAGGGCGACGAGTGTAAAGAGCGTTGCTACGGTAGCTTTTTTCATGATGATGAGTGGTTGTGTAGAGGCCACTGCCGCCCACTCGTACCCCCCACTCTGTCCAAACAGTCTACTAAACAGTCTCTGCTGAGAGGACCGGAAGATTGTGGAGTACGTAGGTTCGACGCCGTGGCCCTACGGGTTCATTTAGCGGCAAGAACCCACCTCAACCATGAGCGGGGTTGCACTCGCATATTTATTGCCAATGTAGATGCGGTAAATGTCAGAAGATGAGGAACCGCGGAGTTCAATGCAACTGCCAAAGCCCGTACCGCTTGAGGTAATGACGAGCGTTGTCGTTCCGCCGGAGGTCTGCATGATGTCGCCGACAACTCCAAGTTGGCGGGTGAGGGTGGTTGTGGCGCCGAGACCGACCCTTCCATCTGAGTCAACGAGTATCGCGGTTGTGGTTGCGGTGGCGGTTGAGGTTGAGACAAGGAACGTCGCGTTGGTTTGGCTTGCCTGGCCGGAGACCGACAGTGTCCCTGCCGGCGACGTTGTCCCGCCGATGCCGGTGATACCCTGTACGAGGAGGCCGTTTGACGGAGCGGCGTTCACTCCGGCGCGATTGCTCCCGATGGCGACATTGCCGGTTACGTCAAGAACGCTCGTGGGAAGGTTGACGCCGCCGATCCCAAGTCTTCCATTTGAATTAATGATGAGAGCGGTTGTGGTTGCGGTGGCGGTTGAGGTTGAGACAAGGAACGTCGCGTTGGTTTGGCTCGGCGATCCGGAGACCGACAGTGTCCCTGCCGGCGACGTTGTCCCGCCGATGCCGGTGATACCCTGTACGAGGAGGCCGTTTGACGGAGCGGCGCTCACCCCGGCGAGGTTGCTCCCGATGGCGGCATTGCCGGTTACGTCAAGAACGCTCGTGGGAAGGTTGACGCCGCCGATCCCAAGCCTTCCATTTGAATTAATGATAAGGGCGGTTCCGGTTGCGGTGGCCGTTGAGGTTGAGACGAGAAAAACGGGCGTTGTGCCTACCGAGATTGCCGAGATGGAGAAACGTCCTCCCGGCGTTGTTGTGCCGATGCCGAGAAGCGAGCTTGCCGATGTAAGTGTGGTGGTCGCCGAACCGGTGCCCAGACCTAAATCACCGCCGTAGAGATCGAGATCTCCCGAAAGGCTCGTTAAGGTCGCAGTCAGACCGGTAATAGTCGTCGTAGCCGAACCGGTGCCAAGATTTAACTCACGGCCGTTGACGTTGATGTCATCGGTGAAGTGGGCGATGCCAGTGACAGTCAGTGTGCCGCCGGTCTGGATATTGGTGCTAATGGTGGTGGCGCCGTAGACCGAAACGGTGACAAAGAGCAGTGAAATGGTTACCGAGATAAGTGTCCGAACTACGCTGTCAAACTTCTGCAAGAGGAAGCGGCTCCTTGCGCGAAGCCCTGAAAAAATACTCATACGTGTATACCCCGAGGGGGATTTATTGCTTTGCTATCTAGTAATATTGGAAGTAAAACACACAACCTCTATCGCCAAAGAAGCGTGTCTATGTGATTTTATTATACACCTCCGCACAACAGCATATTTTCCTTGCCTGTGGATAAGTTTTTAGACGTTTTATTCCGACAAGCGAGGAGCGCCGCGAAAAACGAGCGGAGCGAAGTTTTTCATGGCGGCCGACCCGCTTCGCCGAAGCTACAGCGAGGCGAGGCGATGTCGGAACAAAGGGTTTAATACCCCGCCCCTCTGGGGCGGGAAAGTGTGAGTCCGCCGCCGCGGACGAACACAAAATGGGTGCAGGGCTTGCCCTGCGGTTAATACCCTTTATACTTGTGAAATGAGCCCTACTGTCTCTCGCGCGACGCAGGGCTTTGTAGTATCATGCACCAGTTATGCCGTTAGAGAAGAAATTAGCCGCACTCATTACAAGTCTTTCCAAGCAAGATGTTCCCTGTCTCGCCAAGCTTCTCTTTTGAGCGCGTTTGAGTGCGTACCGCTCTGAAGATTATCAATTTTCAAAATAGTGCATGCCGAGTGTTTACGACATTCCATTTTGGGCAAAAGGTTTTTATGACCATAAAGCCCGTTGGATTCATTATTACTACCAGGTTCAGTTTGTTGCCAACATTCTCCGCGCATGGCAAGGCGACCGGAACATGTTTCGACTCTTGGAAGTCGGGCCATCTCACGGGTTTGTTACGCAGTATCTGCGAAAGTTCGGTGTTTCGGTGACGACGATTGACAATAAGAAAGAGTATTCACCAGACATTCTTGGCACGGTTCTCTCAATGCCCCTTCAGAGCGATTCATATGACATGATCCTCGTGTGCGAGGTGCTTGAGCATTTGCCCTACGATGCTTTTTCAAAGGCGCTTGCGGAACTCTTTCGCACAACACGCTGCTATGTTCTTCTCTCCGTACCAGATGTGAGACGGATACTTTTTAGTATAGAAATAAAGATGCCGTTTTTTAAGTGGTTACACATCACGATTCGCATACCCACCTTTCAGAAACACGTATGCCCGGTCCCCGGTGGACACCAATGGGAGATTGGAAAGAAATCCTTTCCACCCGGTCGCATCAGAGATGCGATCAAATCTGCAGGATTTGCTATTGTTGATGATGTTATGTTCCACGACACTCCCAAAAACCACTACTTCCTGCTGGAGAAGCCGCGAAAGTGAAGCTGTTGCGCGGTCACCGCATGACGAGAGGGAGGATTTTCAAGAAGGGTTATTTTGTGACGCCTGCCGGTTCTCCGCCTCCTCTTGTTTCTTCTGCCACTCGTGGAAGGCGCCGGCAGACGTTTGCGGGGCGGCGCTCTCCCGCCGCTCCCGTGCCGCCTCCGCGAGGATTTCCTTTGTTTTCTTTTTCACCTCACGCGCTGGTTTCGGCGACTCGACTTCTTCGTGCATGAGCTTGAAAAGTTTCCCCGCCTCTTCCTGTGGGATTCGTTTGGGGAATGATTCCATGGTGGAGAGTATAGCATGGATATTGGAGGTGCCGCACGCGTGCCCTGTCGTACTTTGTGAAAAAAATGAGGAGTGGTATAGTGTTTTTATGAAAGGAAAGAAAGGTCAAAAAAGCGCCCTCATCACGGGTCTTTCGGGACAGGACGGGTCATACCTTGCAGAGCTTCTGCTTGAGAAAGGCTACCGCGTGTACGGGCTCGTGCGGCGCGGGAGTCAGGACCCGCTCGCGCGCCTGCCGCGCGAAGTCCGGAGTAAGGTACGGGTTCTCTACGGAAACCTGCGCGACTCCGCGACACTTCTGCGCGCGCTCGCGGACGCGAGACCGGATGAGATTTACAATCTTGCGGCGCAGTCGGACGTCGGCATCTCATTCACATGCCCCGAAGAGACGTGGGAGGTGAATTATCACGGCGTTGGGCGTCTCGTGCATGCGGCGATGAACATTGTTCCGAAGGCGCGCATCTATCAGGCGTCAACGAGCGAGATGTTTGGCGCCTCGCCGCCGCCGCAGAATGAACGCTCGCCGTTTCGTCCCGTGTCGCCCTACGGGGAGGCGAAACTTCGCGCGCACGAGGATTTTGTGGTTGGGTATCGGGAGCGGCACGGCCTTTACATCGCATCGGGAGTTCTCTTTAATCATGAGTCGCCGCGGCGGGGCGAGCATTTCGTAACGCGCAAAATTACAATCTCTC
>VMFH01000016.1 GCA_007375925.1 Parcubacteria group bacterium Gr01-1014_72
TACCCCTTTGTTTCTTTGAGGAGCGAACGGCGATATTTGAGCGCGTGGACCGCTTTTTTGACTCTAGTCATGATAGTGTATCGATACTAATATACGAATGAATGCGAATGAAACGAATGGGGAGTGCATTTATTCGTATCATTGGTATAATTCGTAGATTCGTATCGCTACTAGGGCTGTTTTCCCAAAAACTCAATCGCCCTCTCAAGCTGCGGATCACGCTTCTTCTCTACATCTTCGGGAGTCAACTTCACCTCTATATCCGGCAGGAGCCCTCCCTCGGAGATGGACACGCCCTTCGGGGTCAGCCAGCGCGCGACCGTTACCTTGAGGGATGTCTCCGGCGTAATCTTCACGAGTTCCTGCACCGAGCCCTTTCCGAAGGTCTTCTCGCCGATGAGCGTCGCCTTTCCGTGTTCGCGGAGCGCCCCCGCAAGGATCTCGGATGCGGATGCGGAACCGTTGTTCACGAGAAGCACGAGCCGTAGCGTGTCATTGAAAATGTCGTAGCCGCGGCTGCGGTACTCAATTGGTTTCTGGTTTTTTCCGAAATCCTCTGTCACGATGAGCGTGCCGACGGGGAGAAAAATGCTCCCGAGGTCAACGGCGGCCTCAAGGTACCCGCCCGGATTATTGCGTAGGTCAATGATGAGCTTGTGGGAACCGGACTGAATAAACTCCCGCAGGGCTTCGCGGAACTGCTGCGGCGCCGTCGCGGAAAAACTGAAGAGCCTGAGTATGAAGATGTCGTCAGTGCGCAGAGGCACCGTCTGGCCGCCAATGGTAAGGGAGGCGGTTGTCGTGCCGGTGCGAAGCTCCGTCTCAATTGTCGGAATCTGAATCACGTCACGCACGATGCTTATCTCGCGAGACGCCTTCGCCCCTTCACGAATAACGCTGATTCGCACGCTCGTTCCCCGCGGTCCGCGGATGAGCTTCACCGCCTCCTCAACCTTCATGGCGCTCGCCGGCGTGTCGTTAATCTTGAGAATCCGATCCCCCGCAAGAATCCCGGCCCGCTCCGCGGGCATCCCCTTAAGAGGAGCGACAACGGTGAGGAGTCCGTCCTTTATCGCGATCTCCATGCCGACACCTTCGAAGCTCCCGCTGATGTCGCTCTCAAAAATTTTCGCCTCTTCCGGCGGGAAGAACACCGTGTACGGGTCCTTGAGAGACTCGGCAAGGCCCTGTATCGCGCCCCAGACGCGTTCAGTGTCGGGAGTTGTCGTCCCTGCGGCGACATATTTTTCATTGAGGACACTCCACGCCCTCCAGAAGGGAGAGAAGTCAACACTCTCGGGTTTGCCGCTTTCGGCGTTCGCGGGAAGGGGCGCCTCGGCGCGCATGTCGGAACGTCCAACGACGGTTCCGGCAAAAAAGGAACCCCCGATGAGAATGAGGGTGAGAAGCAGTGTCGCAATCCGATTCCGCTCGTCCGTATGCATAGAGCCATTATCACAAACTATCCCACCCTGTGCAACCTAGTCCATGGTAGAATGCTTTCATGCTCACCAAGCATACCCATCGCTCTCTTACGTGGGTTGACCTTGAGTCGCCGACCCGCGAGGAAATTCGGGAGATTGTGGAAAGCTACCGCATACACCCGCTCCTCGCGCACGATCTCACCGCTCCCACCTTCAAACCCCGCGTTGATCTCTACGACAACTGCATCTACCTCATCCTTCATTTCCCGCAGCTTCGCGGTGAGCACGGCGTCTCGGGCGACGGTGAGGAGGTGGACTTCATCATTGGAAAAGATTTTCTCATCACGGCGCGGCACGGAACACTTACTCCCCTCCACCACTTCTCAAAAGTTTTTGAGGTAACCTCCATTCTTGATAAAGGCGACATCGGGGAACACGCGGGCTTCCTCTTCTTCCACATGATCACGCGCCTCTACGAAGCGCTCATGGAGGACCTTGAGTCAATTAAGCGCGACATCGCCGCTATTGAGCGGGAGGTATTTGCCGGCAGGGAACGCGAGATGGTCATCGCACTTTCCCACGCGAGCAGGAAGCTCCTGGACTTCAAACGCGCGACGAGTCTCCACAAAGAAGTGTTCCGCTCATTTGAGACCGCGGGGGGAACGTTTTTCGGGTCTGACTTCCGCTACCACCTCCGTGCCATTACCGGCGAATACTACAAAATCGCCGACGCGATTGAGAACAACCTGGAGGCGGTGCAGGAGTTGCGCGAGACGAACAACTCCCTCCTCTCCACGAGAGAGAACGAGCAGATACGCATACTCACTACCGTCGCCTTCATCACTCTCCCCCTCTCCATGCTCGCCTCCCTCTTCCAGATTGATGCAACCGCGCGTCCGCTCATCGGACAGTACGAGAACGACTTCTGGATTTTTATCGGCATCATGATTGTGCTCGGCGCGGGGCTCTTTGCGGTGTTTAAGTATAAAAAATGGCTCTAAGGCCGTACGCGATGCAAATATATGAAAGTACACGATGCAAATATACGAATCAGTGCGAATTATACGAATAAAAATTCTTTCGCGGCCCTGTTCGTATCATTAGTATAATTCGTATATTAGTATCGCTACCCTTACCCTATTCGTATCATTAGTATAATTCGTATATTAGTATCGCTACCCTTACCCTATTCGTATCATTAGTATAATTCGTATATTCGCATCGATACCTCATTCGTATCATTGGCATAATTCGTATATTCGCATCGATACTATGAACCTGTTTCTCCACAACACCCTCTCGGGCAAAAAGGAGCTCTTCACTCCGCTCACGGAGAAGGGAGTGCGCATCTACACCTGCGGCCCAACCGTCTATGACGATGCGCACGTTGGGAACCTCCGCGCGTACGTCTTCGCCGACACGCTCAAGCGCGCGCTCCTCTATTTCGGCTTTCTGGTGAAGCACGTCATCAACATCACCGATGTCGGGCACCTCGCAAGCGACGCTGATGAGGGAGACGACAAGATGACGAAGGGACTCAAGCGCGAGGGGAAGCCCCTCACGCTCGCGGCCATGCGCGAGCTTGCCGATACTTATGCGTCACGCTTCAAAGAGGACCTACGCGCGCTCAATATCCTCTCCCCCAATGAGATGCCGCACGCGAGCGACCATATCAAAGAAGATATTTCGCTCATCAAAATCCTTGAGGAGAAGGAGTGTGCGTACAAGACGAGCGATGGAATGTACTTTGACACCTCCCGCTTTCGGGAGTACGGGAAGCTTGGAAACATTGATGTCGGAGGACTCTCCGTGGGAGCGCGTGTCGCAGTCAACAAAGAGAAGAAAAATCCGACCGACTTCGCCCTCTGGAAATTCAATGAGAAGTTGGGATGGGACTCACCATGGGGTAAAGGTTTTCCTGGATGGCATGTGGAGTGTTCGGCCATGTCGGTAAAGTATCTTGGACAGCCGTTTGATATTCACACGGGGGGCACGGACCACATTCCGGTGCATCACCAGAATGAGATTGCACAGTCCGAAGCGGCCGCCGAAAAACCGCTTGCGCGTTTCTGGCTCCACGGAGCGCACTTGACCATCCGCGGTGGAACGAAAATGGCAAAATCGGAAGGCGAATTTTTGCGTCTCCGCGACCTTACGGCAAAGGGAATTATTCCGGAGGCCTACCGTTATTACCTCCTCACTGCAAGCTATCGCACCCCGCTTGAGTGGAGCATTGAGGCGGTGAAGGCGGCACAGCAGGCGCTCCTGCGCCTCGCGCATCACCTCTCGGTGTGGACTACTGAAAGCGAGGCGGCTTCGTCGGAAGAATACAAACGCGAATTTAGAGAGCGCATTGGAGACGATCTTGACACGCCAAACGCCCTCGCGCTCGTGTGGCGGCTTATCAAAGACACTTCCCTTCCAGAAGGCGTGAAGCGCGCGATGATTTTAGACTTTGACCGCGTGCTCGGGCTCAACCTCGCACACCTTGCAGAGGAAATAAAGAAGTCTGCGGAAGACATTCCGGCGGAGGTGCGGGAACTCGTCATGGTGCGCGAGAAGGCGCGCGCGGAGAAGAACTTCTCCCGCGCGGACGCGATTCGCGATGAAATCAAAAAGCTCGGGTATGACATTTCGGACACCGAGGCGGGAGTGAACGTACGAAAAATCAAGTAACTAAGATTTGGTCAAAAACATATGAACAAAAAACGGCTCCGCAGAGCCGTAAAAAAGTGTCAATCCCGCACGATGCGGGATTGACACCTTACTAAAAAAGAAGAGCGCCGGTAGTGTGCCGGCGCATTAAAGTTCTACTACTACTCAAAGTTCTACTGCTACTCGCTCAACGCGGAACTTTCCGCGCCGCGAGGTAGACAGGCCCGCTGCCCCCTTCAAAAGTGAGGTGTACGATGGAAACAACCTCTCCTGGCATTAGGCGTTCTCCACTCAAAATAGATATATGTGTCGCATTGGTGGTAATTACCTGCGCGGTGAAGATGTACCGTGTGACAGGTAAGGCCGGAGTTCGCACCAGCGCATCCCCCACTTCAGCCCTCTCTTTGATGTGCTCCGAAATGCCCAACCACCCGTGCGATTGTGGAATAGCCGCGGTTATGGCAAGGAAAGAAAAGAGAAAGAGTAGAATTGAGGTGGAGAGACCTGCGATAAAAAGAACGTGCGAGGGAAACTTGAAGGGACGTCTGTAATTCATGGGAACCTCCGTGTACGGGTTTACGAGTTTTGGAATGTGCCTCTTCTCACAGTATCTGCAAGTAGTGTGCGTGTCAATGCACCCTTGTAGCATCATGTGAAGTTTTTTGCAGGAATTTCTCTGCGGCGAGGATGTCCTCCGGAGCCGTAATTTGAAACCACTCTGTCGCCTCAACCACCCGTACCGAGACATCTCTCACTGCCTGCACGAGAGTTTGCGGAAGTCCGAACTCATCCGGTGAACACGCGACAAGCGGATATTCAAAAAATTTAGGCCCGAGCATGTAAAGTCCGGTGTTGTTGTATTCGCCGGGGGTAAGCTCTGCCCGCTCCTCAATTCTCTCTATCCTGTTCCCTTCCCCGAGCACGACGCGAGCGCCGCGTTTCGGCATCTTCACGCGTTCCGCAAGGAGCGCCCACGGATGGAGGAGCATGCGCGAAATATCAGCCGCGCCGTAGAGGTCATCCCCCATCATCACGAGAAAGTGTCCATCCTGAAGAAGGTGCTTCGCCGCATGGAGCGCTCCCGCTGTGCCATCAAGCGTTCCCTGCTCAACATACGTAATTTTCCTGCCTCCGTACGAATCACCAAGGTGTTTCCTGATCTTGTCTCCGAAATATCCGACGATGATGATGACCTCGGAAATCTCCCGCGGCAGAGCGTCCAGTTTATGCCGAAGGAGCGTCTTGCCCTTGACGGTGAGGAGGGGTTTGGGTGTCTCGTTCGTGAGATGATTCATCCGCTTTCCCCGCCCCGCGGCCAAGATAACTGCTTTCATTGCCATAACGAGGAAGCATTGTAGCATGAGATTAGTCTATAGTCTGTAGTTTGTAGTTTGTAGTCTCTGGGAAAAACTCGTGATTTTTGTTCCATGTTTCAAGTTTCATGCTTCATGACTCTCCCCTGTCCACCTCTTATGCACTCCCCGTATTGAGTGCCGTTCCCCCCAGGTGCTACAATCGGCCTACCATGACCATCCGAAAAAGTGCTTCTGACCTGCGCCTCCCGCCACAGAATCTCACCGCCGAGATGGCGCTCCTCGGCTCCGTCATGCTTCGCCCCGACGCCATCGCCGAAGTCATTGACGTCATCAATCCAGAATCCTTCTACGCCGACAAACATCGCCTCATCTTCCGCGCGATGGTCACGCTCTTCTCAAAAGCCACGCCTATTGACCTCCTCTCGCTCTCGGCTCGCCTCAAGGAAGAGGGCGCGATTGACGCGGTCGGCGGCGGCGCGTACTTGACCGAGCTCGTCCATGTGGTACCCTCCTCCGCGAACGTCCGCCACTACGCGGAAATGGTGCAGCGCAAGTACCTCCTCCGCTCGCTCATCGCCGCTGGCGAGGACATTGCGAAACTTGGCTACGAGGAAGCGGAGGATATAGAGGAGGTTTTGGATGAGGCGGAGAAGCGAATCTTTGATGTTACGAATCGCAGCACTGCTCACACGTTTGTTGAACTGCGCGAAATGTTGGGTGACGCGTGGGAGCGCCTTGACCGACTCCATCACTCCAAGGGGGCGCTTCGGGGGGTACCGACGGGCTTCAAGGAACTTGACGACCGCCTCGCCGGTTTGCAGCCGGCGGATCTCATCATCCTCGCCGCCCGCCCCTCCATGGGCAAGACGACGCTCGCTCTTGATATCGCGCGCCAAACCGCCATCAGCAATAAAATCGCCGTCGGCATCTTCTCGCTTGAGATGAGCTCGCACCAGCTCGTTGACCGCATGCTTGCCGCCGAGGCGCATGTTGATGCATGGAAGCTTCGCACCGGACGCCTGTCGGCAGAGACGGAGTTTCAGAAAATCCGCGACTCGCTTGACCGCCTCTCAAACGCGCCCATCTACATTGACGACCAGCCGAGCAACAACATCCTCAGGATGCGCTCCGTCGCACGGCGCTTAAAGAGCGAGAAAGGGCTTGGGCTCATCGTCGTTGATTACCTCCAGCTCATGGTGCCGACCGCCTCGCGAAGCTCCGATTCGCTCGTTCAGCAGGTTACTGAAATATCGCGCTCCCTCAAGCACTTGGCCCGCGAACTCAATGTCCCCATCCTCGCACTCTCCCAGCTCTCCCGCGCGGTAGAGAGTCGCGGCGGGAAGCCCCGACTTTCTGACCTTCGTGACAGTGGAAGCATCGAGCAGGATGCCGACGTCGTCATGTTCATCCACCGCGACGACAAGTACAACGAGCAGTCGGAGAAGCCGAACATCGCCGAGATCCTCATTGAGAAACACCGCAACGGCCCGACGGGGAGCGTGGAGCTCTACTTTGACAAGGATCGGACGACCTTCATCTCCCTTGAGAAAGCTGATTTCAGCAGCTTCGCGGCGGTGGCGGCAAAGGGCGGCGAGGCCGGATTTTAGTTTCCATAGCTTCTAACGGGATGGATGCGCTTGAAAAATTGGTTGAGCTCTTCCGGCAGTTCCCCGGCATCGGGCCGCGTCAAGCGCGGCGCTTCGCGTACTTTCTTCTCGTGCGAGGACCGGGATTTAGCCGCGAACTCGCGACGCGGGCACGGGCGCTTGAGGAGAGGGTCCGCTCTTGTGAGTTGTGCTTCCGATTTTTTGAGACGAAACAGGAGGGCGACAGCGTCTGCAGAACCTGTTCCGACCGGCATCGCGATGGGGCGCTCCTCCTCGTGGTGGCGCACGACGTTGACGCCGATGCGATTGAAGCAAGCGGTTCGTACAAAGGCTACTACTTCATCCTCGGCGGGACGGTACCGATTGCCGAGAAAAATCCGGAGAAAAAAATCCGGTCGGCGGCGTTTTTAGCGGCCGTTGAACAACGCGCCAAGCACGAACTGAAAGAGCTTATCCTTGGGATGAACGCGACGCCGGACGGCGAGCACACCGCCCTGCATCTTCGCTCTATCCTTTTGCCGCTCGTCGCGAAATACGCGCTCACGATTTCAACGCTTGGGCGCGGTCTATCTACCGGCACCGAGCTTGAGTACTCTGACACTGAAACGCTCCGAAGTGCTCTCACACACCGGACGCACTAGTAGCTCATTGCACTATTCGCACCCGTACTCACACCAACACTGCGAGCATACACAAATTCTAAGCTATAGCTTAGAATTTGTGTATGCTAATCTTTTAGAATTTTAAAAGAGTGCGTTCTTAGCTGATTTTCTCAATCTTCACTTTCGTAAACGGCTGGCGGTGGCCGCGCTTTTTGAAGTAGCGGCTCTTCTGCTTGTAGCGGATAACCGTCACTTTCTTCGCACGACCGGAAACGACGACACTTCCCGATACAGAGCGACCCGCAAGGTAGGGCGCACCGATCTCTGTCCCGCCCCCGCTCTCAACGAGAAGCACCTTGTCAAAAATCGCCTGCTCCCCTGCCCCACCGGCGGAAAGTTTTTCCACGGTGATAACGTCTCCCGCGGCTACGCGGTATTGTTTCCCGCCAGTCTCAATGATTGCAAATGCATCTTTTTGCTCCTGTGTCGCCATAAAAATTCTTGAAAAAACAGTGTTCTGTATTCTACATAAACGTCCGCAAAATGCAAACTATTTTGCACTTTGAGATTTACACTTTACATTTCCGATCATTCCTCCCGCTCCGGCTTCTCAAGCGCGAGTGCTTCCACCTCTATTCCCTCCCCTGTGATACGAAGCACGTCTTTGTCAATTTTCTTGAACTCTTTGTTGGATGCGTTGAAGTGGCCAACGACCGTAGAGAGCGACGTTCCCAACCGCTCGTGGTACTCCTCATAGCCCTTGAGGTGCCGCCCCAGCTCCTCAACCCGCCGGATGATGTCCTTCGCCGTCTCCTCAATTTTAAGCGATTTGAGACCCTGAAGCACCGTCTGGAGGAATGCGAGGAAAGACGTCGGCGACACGATGAGGACGTGCCGCTTAAAGGCGTACTCAATGAGGTCCTGCGTATTCACCTTGACCGAGCCTACCTCCGCCACAAGTAAATCGTAGTAAATCGCCTCATGCGGAATGAACATGAAGGCAAACTCAAGCGTTCCCTCGGATG
>VMFH01000017.1 GCA_007375925.1 Parcubacteria group bacterium Gr01-1014_72
GCCACGCTCCCCGCCCGCACCGGACTCGGATCGTCCTCAAGCTTCACCGTCGCACTCATGAAAGGCCTTGCCGCGCACCGCGGCGATTCACGGACATCGCGAGAAATCGCAGAAGATGCCTGCCGCATTGAGATTGAAGCCCTCGGAGAGCCGATTGGAAAGCAAGATCAGTACACAGCTGCATTCGGCGGAATCAACGTATTCACATTTAATAGAAGCGGGAAGACAACCCGCCGCGCACTCCACCTGAGCACAAACGCGAAGCGCTCACTTGAGGAAAGCATGGTACTCTTTTACACGGGGACAACGCGAAATGCCGCAGATGTCCTCGCTGACCAAAATGAGCGGGTGCCAGAGCACCTGGAACACTACCGCGAGCTCACAGGGCTCGTACCGGTCTTTGCGGATGCACTCACGCGAGGAGATGCGGAAACGATGGGGGCACTTCTTGCGAAGGGGTGGAAACACAAACGTCTCCTCGGAAAGGACGTCACCAATCCGGTCCTTGACGCCCTCTATGAAAGCGCCTGCGCGGCGGGCGCCTACGGGGGCAAGGTAGTAGGTGCGGGTGGAGGAGGGTGTCTCCTCTTCTTCACCCCAAGGGGGCAGCGCGAGCCCATACAAAAAGTCCTCCAAGAAGAGGCGTTGCGTCTGCGTCTTTCCGAATCACGTAGCATCCCGGTTCGAATTGAACCAGAGGGAGCGCAGATTCTTCTCAACACGATTAACAGTATTAAAAAATAAGCGGTATCACGGAGCGTGAATCGCTTGAATTTCCGTCGCTCGCCCCAGATGAAAACAAGTTTTCGCCTGTGGGCTCGCTAGGAAATATAAGCAATGTCTGCAAGAGAAACGGTGCTCATCACGGGCGGTGCGGGGTTCATCGGGAGCCACCTTACGAACGCTCTTCTCGCAGAGGGTTTCAAGGTGCGTATTCTTGATACCCTTCAGCCGCCAACCCACAACGGCAAACCTCCCCCGTGGCTCAACCCGCGCGCCGAACTCATCCGAGGCGACGTGCGGAAGCGCCGCGACTGGGAGCGGGCGCTTCCGGGCGTCTCGTACGTCTTCCACCTTGCCGGCTACATGGACTTTCGTCCCGACTTCAGCACCTACACCGCCACGAACACGGAAAGCACCGCGCTCCTCTACGAAGTCATCGCGGCAAAGAAACATCGTATCAAAAAAATCGTTGCGGCCTCCTCGCAGGCAATTTACGGCGAGGGAAAGTATCGCTGCAAGAAACACGGGATCGTCTACCCCCCCACACGGAGCGAGTCGGATCTCCGAAATGGACGCTACGAGGTCCGCTGTCCTCGCGGGAGAGAGTCGCTCGCTCTTCTCCCTTCAGCGGAGTCGGACGGGCTCTTCCCGATAACCCCCTACGGAATATCAAAGCGGGGCCTTGAAGAGACGCTTCTGTGCCTCGGGCTCTACCTCGGCATTCCCTCTGTTGCGCTGCGCTACACGATCGTCCACGGCCCGCACCAGACGTTCCGCCACTTCTACTCCGGAGCACTCCGGCAGTTCGCGGTCATGGCGCTCTCGGGAAGACCGATTGAGATGCATGAGGACGGAAAGCAGCTTCGTGACTTCGTCCATGTGTCCGATCTCGTCCGCGCGCACCTTACCGTACTCTACGACCGCCGCGCTGACTTTCGGATTTTCAACGTTGGATCGGGCGTACCGCACACCGTCCGCGAACTTGCCGAAACCGTCACGGACGAGGTTGGGATACCCCCGCGCTTTGAACTCCCCGGCCTCTACCGAGTCAAAACGGCACGACACTCCACTGTAGACATCTCGCACCTCTCTAAGCTCGGGTGGAGACCGAAAAAGACGCTTCGGGACAATGTTAGAGACTACGTTACGTGGATTAGAAACTATCCGGAGGCGAAACGTTTTCTCATCGAGACACTCCGCGCCATGCGCCGCTCCCGCATCATTCGCCGTTAATCCACAGTTTTGGAGTCGCAACATCTTCCTTTAGAAAATTGATTCGGAGTCTTAAATTTAGGTAATTAGGGCGTTTCGTAACCATATGGTAGTAAAATATCCATATGGCACAAGGACGAAAGAATGTTTTTAGTTGCGCGGCCAACTTTTTGAGGGGAAAGAAGTGCGTTTTTTGCGGTTCGTTCAAGGTCTCGAAGACGGGTCGGGGATATGTCCGGTGTCGGCACATGGGCTGTGGAAAACAGAAGTCGCTGAAGCGCATCAGAATGGAGATTGCCATCGTGCAGGGGTTCTATCAACAGCAACCGGCGTATCGCCTCTCGCACGACCTCGGTTGCGACTACAAGACGATTACCCGCGTGTATCAGAAGATCCGAGAAGCAATATACCATGTGGCGGAGCTTGAAGGCGGTAAGCTGAACGGCGAGGTGGAGATGGACGAGAGCTACTTTGGTGGCAGACGCAAAGGCAAGCGCGGACGTGGTGCAAGCGGTAAAAACATTGTATTTGGCCTTCTGGAGCGCGAAGGTAAGGTATATACGCGAGTGGTGGAGCATGTGTCCAAAGAGGAGCTTATGGCGATTATCAGAAAGAAAACGAGAAAAGGGACGGTCTACTACACCGATACGTTTCGAAGCTACAACTCCCTGCACCGATTCGGCAAGCATCACCGATTGAACCACCGCAAAGCATTTGCCTATAAAGGCAAGAATCATATCAACGGCATTGAGGGGTTTTGGAGTTTTGCTAAACATATTCTGTACAATTATCGCGGTGTTTCCAAATATCATTTTCCGATGTATCTTAAGGAAGTGGAATACCGATTTAATCACCGAAACGACAACCTGTTCAAACTGTTTATCAGCATCTATTTTGGTTACGTTTCGCCCTAATTACCTAAATTATATAAGTTATATAACTGCTATTCTTTAGTGTTATGAAAAACTCCTCATCGATTATTTCTCCCCCCTCACCAACAGGTGAACACCCGAGTGTCTGTGTTTCTTCTGGTGCAGCGCTTAAATTGGCAAAAAAATATCTCAATAAAAATGATAAACTGGTTGATCTCGGTTGTGGTACAAAAACTTTCATGAGACAGATGGGGGAGTATGGTTTTTATGATATTACGGGAGTGGATGGATACCCTTATGACGATACTATAATCAGGGCACATCTTGGTTATGAGCCTTTACCATTTAAGGATAATAGCTTGAACGGAGTAACCGCTTGGGAAGTTTTAGAGCATTTAGAAAATCCTCATCAGACTTTACGGGAAATAAAAAGGGTGCTCATCCCTGGCGGATATTTCTTATTTTCAGTCCCAAATCCAAGTCATATCCAAAGTAGATTAGAGATGTTACTTAAAGGAACTCTGACACGCTGGAGCGACACTAATGACCATATTACTGTTCTTACGAAGGAAATAGTCCGAAAGAAATTTGGGGCAGAATTGACACTGTGTGAAATTTCCTACGGAGTGCCTATGTTTCTCCCCTTAAAAGGTAAAATCATAGGGAAAATCAACCGTTCACTGCCTGAAAATTGTCTGTTTGGCGCCTTTACAATGTATGCATTCAAGAAGTAGCGACTTTAATTGCGAGGAGCGGAAACGACAGGAATTTTGGCTTCCGTTATCCTCTCCTTGAAGTGGAATGATCCAGAGAACTGGTTCCAGAAATATCTAAAATTAGGTATCTGAAATACCTTGAAAAACAAGGGTATTTGGGGAGGTGTGGAGACTTACCTGCAAAAAAATTGACAAATAATGAATAATCAGGTAAGATAAGAAAAGACCTTGATTCGAGCTTCCAAGCTAGAAACCCCGGGTGTACATCAAAAAGAAAGGACTGAACCATGACAACTGAACAGCAGGTGCTCAATGCACCAGCGTCGGTCAGCACGATAAGCGGCGGAACGAGAACGCGTGTCATCACAGCGCGCCCGTGGCAACCGAAACTCATCACCTATCCGGAAGGTCGAGAGGGCGAGTGCCCGTTCTGCCAGACCGGGCGAGCGAATGAGTACCGCGGCGACGGATTCGTCATCTCCGACAATCTCTACAGCCCCTTTGAGTTCCACCGCTTGCTCGTACCGAGCACTTGTTGGAAAGAGTCGGAGTTGCGAAACCTGAACGGACCCGGCCTTTCGCTTGAGACGGCATTCACGGCCGGATTGGGAGAGTTCGTACGCTTGGGGAGAAATCCCTTCCCCGCATGGATATCCACGCACATCGGCATCGGCGCCGGTCAAAACCAACCGCACCACCACTGGCACCTCATCGTTCGCCCAAGGGGTGGAACAGAGGTGGTGGGACAAGACCGCCCCGAGTTTGGACCGCTCACCATAATACGAGATTCAAACTTGTTTAGGGCGTGCGCATGGGGAATCAAGGCGGGCCAGGTTTTAATCGTGCCGAGAGCACCGATCCTGATTACGGCGGCAATGGAGAACGTGGAGATACTCCTGGAGTTGGTTCGCCTCGTCCGCAACATCGTAGATCTCTACAACAAGAAATTCAGTTACCCCGACTTTGCCATTATGTTCGCCGTCGCGGGAGAGTATGACTGGTGTGTACACTACATCCCCCACCTCAACTACTGGGGCCCAAACGATTACCTCGCGCCAGTCTATGGAACGCCATACACCCTCTCCTGGTCGCATAAGGAGACGGTTCGCTTCCTCCTCTCGGCTGATTAACCGCACGAGAGCCGCCCCGCCCCCCACTTTTAATTGCACGTCGCATGCAATTAAAAGTGGGGGGCTTTTTTCTTGCCGAAACAAGAAAACTCACTATAATGCAGGTCATGATCTCTATCGTCTTCCCGGCATACAACGAGGAAGGGAACGTGGAAGAACTCCACCGCCGCATTGTCGCGGCCTGCGGCAGTATGGGAGAGCCCTTTGAAATTGTGGCCGTTGACAATGCTTCAACGGACGAAACTCTCAAGCGGCTTGAAACGCTCTCTCCAATTCGCATCATCTCACTCGCAAACAATCTCGGGCAAACAGCAGCTCTGGATGCGGCAATCCATGCGGCGCGAGGAGACGTCGTCGCGATACTGGACGCCGACCTTCAGAACGACCCCGCTGACATCCCCGCGATGGTAGAGAAGGTACGAAGCGGTGTGTGCGATGCCGCGGTCGGGTGGCGGAAGGAGCGCCGCGACACCGTCGGCCGGCGGATGTTCTCATCTTTTTCAAACTGGCTCGCGCGACGCATCGTCGGGCTCCCCCTCCACGACTACGCCTGTGCGCTCAAGGTATTCAAAAAAGAATTCCTCCGCGACATCCGACTCTATGGGGAAATGCATGTCTTTCTCGCCGCTATCCTCGCGGCACGAGGTGCGCGCATCACCGAAGTGCCGGTCAAACACCATGAGCGAACTCACGGTCTTTCCAAACACACGTTCATCAAGGGAGCGAAAGACATCGCCGACCTTATGACCATCAAGTTCATACTCGGCACATCCCGTCCCCTCCTCATCTTTCTCTCGTTTGCCCTCGCAAGTTGGGGCATTGGGGGTAGTGCGACCGTCCTCTCGATTATCCTCAAGGTGGGTGGTATCCGAAACTTCGCCCAGACGCCCCTCCCCGTCGTCGCGTCATTCTTCATCACCGCCGGCCTCATCTTTCTCATGATGGGTTTCCTTGCAGAGTTCATGCTCCGCACCTACTACGAGGCACGGCAGACGACACCCTACGTCATCCGCAAAATCGTGGAACGGTAATGCCATACACACCATACCACCATGCGTACGTCACCGGGCGGCAAAGCGGAGCGACTGTTCCATCTGCCACGCCTCTACCACATCAAAATAACCGCCCTCAATGCCGTAAACGGCATGACCTCGTTCTCCCTGAACGAGGAGACGCGCGGGAAGGATGTCCTGGACATCGGGTGCGGCGCCGTGCAGTACCTCTATGACCCCAGAGAGACGAAGTCGCGTACCGCGATTGATCCGTCGGTGGAGATGATTGAACAATCAAAACTACTATACCCAAACGACACGTACCGAGTCGCCTCCGCCGAGACACTCCCCTTTCCTGACAAACACTTTGACGTTGCCCTCTTTCTCTTCGTACTTCACCACATAGAACCGGGCCACTGGGAGCGGGCGCTCGCCGAGGCCCGCCGCGTCTCACGCGGGGTCATCATCATCCTTGACCACACGCTGAGTCACCACACACTCCCCGCACTCATCCAGACGCTCTGGTGGCGGATCTTTGACGGGGGGAAATCATACCGGACCGAACATGAGTGGCAGGAGTTACTGTCGGGGTACAGTATCGCCGACTACCGGCGCATGGGGGCGCTGTTTAGCAACATCTGCTACTTCAAACTAAAGGTGCGGTAATCCGCGTGACACATAAACCATGAAGAATGCTACTATGCACATTCTGCACAGACTCAACACAAACCGCTACGGCTGGCCACTTGTGCTTTTTCTCGCGTGGCTCGGACTATACATCACAAATGTTGTTCTATTTCCGATCGGTCTCGGATGGGATGAGATCGTAAACATCGCAACTGCGCATGGCATCGCGCGCGATGGAGATTTCAGCGCGCGGGAGTACACCGTGATGGGAATCATCCAAGACGGGTACCCGAACCACCTCGGGTACTACCCGCTCTTTGCCACGTACCTCGCACTCTTCCTCAAGGTAATTGGTACATCGCTCGGAACCGTCCACTTCGCGAACTGGATTGCATTTCTCATAACAACGCTCCTCGTGTATGTAACTATGTACACCTGCACGAAACGCCGGATGCTCTCCGGCGCTACAGCACTCGCCTACCTCATATTCCCGGGCATCTGGAGAGACACAATCTCGGGACTCATGGAGCCAGTCGGTGCACTTCTCACAATACTCACTGCGTACATCGTTGTACGAATGTTTCGTCGCGGTGCAATCACGGGACGGAGCGCGGTTCTTCTCGGGACCCTCCTCGCCATTCTGTGGTTGTACAAAATGATACTCATAGGAACGATATTAGGGGTGGTGATTTTCATCGTCGCCCTATACCGCATCATTCCCGGAGCACACAGCGGAGGAAAGTGGGTCTCTCTGAAACGGTTCCTTCCCACCACCATCGGCGTTTGCGTTGCTCTCATTTTTATCGCAACAACGTACGTCTTCTACCCCCTCTCAACCGCGTACACATCAAACCCGGCACAACAGGCGAACCAATCCTACGCAAAGTTTCTCGGGGGAGCGCTTGAAAAACCCCTTAAGATGCTTACGGAACGAAGTTCCTATCTCCTCTGGAAAGTTGCTCTGCCACAGGTCATTTACCCGGGACTTCAGACCCCCTACCAAATATCCTTCAGCGTTTTCGCCCGTTACTTCATCTTCCTCTTCACGCTGGGAGTACTCATCCTCCCCTTGCTATGGAAAAAACTTTCAGCGGAAGGCCGAGGGCTCTCTCTTATGGCAGTGTCTGCGATTCTCTCTTTCAATATCATTGCCCACCTCGCTCTAGAGATCGGCCCTGACCTTTTCTTCAGGTACAACCTCTACTACGTGCCGCTTTACGTATGTCTCATGGGAATCCTCGCGGGAACGGTAGCGGAAACGATCCGGAACCAACCGGAGATGCGCCGAATTCTCCTAATGGGAGGACTGACAGCGGTAGCAGTATTTTATATTCCGCTTACCATTACGATGTTTGCGCACCAAGTAGCGCTTGAACGGCGCTACAACGAGCTGGGAGAAAGAAACGCTATGATCGTACGGGCGTTTACCCACAAGACGCGTCCGGCATTCGTGTATTTCAACAAGGGCTCGCACACACCCATTACTCAATACCCGATGCGACAGATAAGTCAGGACGCCACTGGCGCGCAGATTGAACGGATCAATCAAGTGCTCCCGGAACCTATAGCATTTCTCTTCCTTAGAGAAAGAGACTGGCTGTTTGAGGAATACAAAACCGATATTGCGAAGCGACGACCGATTATAGGCGGTAGCTACCGCTTCGTTGGCAATGCTAACGTGCCAAACGACGACGAGTGGCGCATGGTGGTCTATCGGTACGACCCGACCGAAGGAGTGACGCGTTAATTCGAGTCGCTCTCACAAGTTGACCGTCTCGCGGATCTGGTACGGCACCTTGCCCTGCGATTCGTAGTACGTGCGCACCATAATCTCCGCAAGAACTCCCATAACGATGAGCTGCACACCGACGATGAGGAAGAGCGCGGCGAGAACGGGGAGTGGTGTTCGCACGAATGACATCTCAAAAAATATCTTGAGTATAATGGCCCAAAGTGCGACGAGCGTCCCGATCGAGAGCGAACCCAAGCCCAGGCCGCCGAAGAAGTGAATCGGACGTGTCATGTAGGTCGTCGTGAATTTGAGGTAAAAAAGATCAAGAAGAACGCGGAAGGTTCGCTTCATACCGTACTTGCTCGTCCCGAAGCGACGCATGCGGTGCGCGACGGGCATCTCCGCGATCCGAGCACCGCGTAGCTTCACGTACACCGGAATGAAGCGGTGCATATCGCTATAGAGCGGAATGTCTTCCATGACAGAACGGCGGTATGCTTTGAACCCGCAATTAAAATCGTG
>VMFH01000018.1 GCA_007375925.1 Parcubacteria group bacterium Gr01-1014_72
GGTGGCGCGGCTTTTGAAGAAGAGGCACAGGGTAGTAGCGTGGAATCGGAGTGAGGCGCCGAGGAAGGAGGCGGAGCAGCTCGCCCCGGCCGCCGTGTCTTCTCTTGCCGAGCTTGCCGGCGGGCTTCCCGCGCCGCGAACGGTCTGGCTCATGGTTTCGCATGGAGCGGTGGATGCCGTTTTAGATGAGCTTCTGCCGCATCTCTCGGCGGGGGACACCGTGATTGACGGCGGCAACTCGTTTTATAAAGACTCAATCCGCCGCGCCAAGCGGCTTGGCGCGGCGGGGGTTCACTTTCTTGATGTCGGCGTCTCCGGCGGCCCCGCAGGCGCGCGAAATGGCGCCTGCCTTATGATCGGCGGCGAGCGAGCTATTTTTGAAAAGCACGAACCGCTTTTCCGCGACCTCTCCGCCGAAATACTCGTGAGACAACATTCCAACATTCTGCAGAATGTTGGAATGTTGTCAAAAGAGAGAGGAGGGGAAACGGCGTATGCGTATGCGTATGCGTATTTGGGAGAATCTGGCGCGGGGCACTTCGCAAAAATGGTTCACAACGGTATTGAGTACGGCATGATGCAATCTCTTGCCGAAGGCATGGCTGTTCTCAAGGCATCGCCATTTCATTTTGACCTCAACGAAGTCGCGCGGATTTACAACAACAGAAGCGTCATAGAATCGCGTCTCGTAGGATGGCTCCAATCGGGCCTCCAGAAACATGAAACTGATTTGAAAGATATTTCGCCGACAGTCGCCCACACCGGCGAGGGACAATGGACAGTGGAGGCGGCGAAGGAATTGGGCGTTTCTGTGCCGATTATAGAAGCGTCACTCCAGTTTCGCAAAGATTCCGCCACTCACCGGAGTTTTATCGGCAAAATTCTTTCCCTCCTTCGCGGCGAGTTCGGCGGGCATGAGGTCGGAGAGAAGTAGCCCGCGCATTTTTTGTCTTCATCGTAAACAATCCATGATTGTCATTACGGGAGCGGGAGGATTCATCGGAAGCTGCCTCGCGGCGGAGCTTCTTCGCGCGGGGCATCGGGACCTTGTTTTTGTAGACAATTTTTTCGCGCCGCATGCGGATAAAAATCTTGAGGGGAAGGTCTGTCGCGAGCGAATTGATGTTTTTGCATTTCCCGAATGGCTTGAGAGGAATGGTGCGCAGGTGTCATTCATCTTCCACTTCGGTGCGAACGCAAACACGGCGGAGTTTGACAAGAGCATTTTTGAGAAGATGAATGTTTCGTACACAAAACGTCTTTTTGAACTCGCAACGAGGTTTGAGATTCCGCTCATGTACGCATCCTCCGCGGCAACATACGGCGCGGGGGAGCACGGTTACAGCGACGACCATTCGCTCATACCGAAACTCCGCCCTCTCAACCCCTACGGGCAGTCTAAGCAGGATATTGATGTGTGGGTTCTCGCGCAAAAAGAGACGCCCCCTTTTTTCGTCGGGCTTAAACCCTTCAACGTGTATGGGCCGAACGAGTACCACAAGGGGCGGATGGCCTCCGTCGTGCTCCACTCATTCAATCAGATTCGGGAAGCCGGAAAGGTGAAGCTCTTCCGCTCATACCGCCCCGATTGTCCGGATGGCGGACAGAAGCGCGATTTTATCTATGTGAAAGACCTCACACGTGTCTGCCGTTTTTTCATGGATGAGCGCCCGCCCTCGGGGATATATAATGTGGGGACTGGAGCGGCGCGGACATTTCTTGATCTTGCACACGCGGTTTTTGCGGCGCTTGGGAAACGGCCGTCAATTGAGTTTACTAATATACCGACGGACATCCGCGAGCGTTACCAGTACTTCACAGAGGCAAAAATTGAGAAACTCCGCGCTGCCGACTACACAGTAGCGTTCACCACTCTTGAAGATGGTATCCGCGAGTATGTAGCGGAGTATCTCGTCCGAGGCACATACTACTGATTACTCTGCTACCAACTACCAACTACTCACTACCAACTTTTTATGTCCATCATAGACATCTCCCTCCCGCTTTCGGACAAGACGCTCATTTACCCGGGCAACGCGCCTATGGAAGTTTCAGCGTGGAAGACGATGCCGGAACACCCAACACGCCTCTCAAAAATTGTAATGGGTTCGCACACCGGCACGCACGTTGATGCACCCGCGCACGCCGTAGAAGGCGCCGCGCCGCTTGACGCAATACCGCTTGAGACGCTCGTTGGTCTTTGCAGGGTGCTTGACCTCACGGGAATTGTCGGCGAGTCTATTACCGCGAATGACCTCAAAATACAGGGGGTGGAGCGGGGCGAGCGGATTCTCGCGAAGACGAAAAATTCGGCGAGGGGATTTGATAAGTTTTTTGAGGATTATATGTATCTCTCGGGCGGCGGGGCGGAGTACCTTGCGGATATCGGTATCGCGCTCTTCGGTATTGACTACCTCTCGGTGAAGAAGCGGGGAAGTCCAGATCAGCGTCCCCACACCGCGCTCCTCTCAAAAAACATTCCCATCATTGAGGGGCTTGATCTCTCTCGCGCGCCAGCTGGGAAGTACACACTCGTGTGTTTGCCGCTCAAATTTATCGGCATTGAAGGCGCTCCGGCGCGGTGCATTTTACTCAGATGACAGCACTCACTTCTGCGAAGTGGTACACGAGAATTATCGGCGTTTTCTTCGTTCTCGTTTCAGTGTCGCTCGTTTCAGATTATATTCAATTTGGTTTCCGGCCGGAAACGATGCACAAAATTTTTCACATCGGGCTCGGGCTCATCGTCCTTCGGTACGGCTGGAACAATGCGGCGTGGTGGCGGCCTTTCGCCATCGGCAACGGTCTCTTTTTCTCCTCCGTCGCATTTTTCGGCGCTCTCTTTCCCGACTTTGCGGGTCTTGACGCCTTCAACACAACCGACACGGTCTTGCACGCCATTGTTGGCCTCTCCGGACTCGTTGTCGGTTTTTTCTATCCGCAGAATGTGGGGAGAGTAAAAACGGCTTAACCGCGGCATAATGAGACGTCAATTCACCGCGGCGAATTGACGTGTATTGATGGTGAGGACTCTGTTCGGAAAATTTTGGGGAGGCGTGCGCGGAGAGTCGGGATGCGCTAGAATAGTTTCATTAGGAACTTATGAGGATACATCTATGAATTTTGAAAGTCTCTGGTTTGCGATACTCCTCTCGGCTGTTGCGACAGAGGCACTCGGGATGCTCTGGTACTCGCCGGCCCTCTTTGGAAGAGCATGGGCGCGCCTCTCTGGCCTCACGGACGAAGCGCTTGTCGCGCAGAAGGCGAAGGGTATGGCGAAGTCGTACCTCCTCGCGTTTCTGGGGGCGTTCGTCACCGCATTTGTTCTCTCGTACCTCTTCGTGTACCTCAATGTTGCGACCTTTGTCGGAGGGCTAGAGCTTGCGGCACTTCTCTGGTTCGGCCTCATCGCTCCAGTTATGCTTCCGTCGGTGCTGTGGGAGGGAAAGTCGTGGCTCCTCTATAGCATCAACGCGTTGTACTACCTTATGGCGCTTTTTCTCACAGCGCTCATACTTACCGCATGGCTCTGAACGGGAAACGAGGACAGAAACATCCGCGCGTGAGGGTGCAGGGGATTGCGACATCGTGGGAGCGCGTTGCGGATTGGTATGATGATCTGCTTGAGGGAAGCGACGATACCTACCAACGGCAGGTCATTCTTCCGAATCTCCTGCGGCTCGTTGCCCCAAGGGGTGGGCTCCGCGTTCTTGACGTTGCGTGCGGACAGGGATTTTTCTCGCGCGCTTTTGCGGAAGCGGGAGCGGAGGTCGTCGGTGTTGATATTTCCGAAGAGCTCGTCAGGCGTGCGCGGGAGCGCGCTCCCGCGGGCGTGAAGTTCATCGTTGCATCCGCCGATCGGATCCCGCTCGCAGAGAAAGGCGTCTTTGACGCGGCGACCATCGTGCTCGCTCTTCAGAATATTGAAAACGTTGCGGGGGTTTTTGGAGAGTGTGCACGACTACTCCGGCAGGGCGGGAAGCTTTTCCTCGTGCTCAATCACCCATGTTTCAGAATCCCGAAGCATTCCTCGTGGGGGTTTGATGCGGCGGCGGGGCTTCAGTACCGGCGTCTGGACTCGTACCTCTCGGAGTCGCGTGCAACCATAGAGATGCACCCGGGGCAGACCGTCCCTGCTCTAACCGCTTCTTTTCACCGTCCGCTCCAGCTGTACTTCAAGGCGCTCGGGAAGGCGGGATTTTCAGTTACTCGGCTTGAGGAGTGGACATCACAGAAGAAGAGTGAGACGGGTCCGCGCGCCGCCGCCGAAAACAAAGCGCGCCGCGAGTTCCCGCTCTTCCTTTTTCTTGAAGCAGTGCGGGGATGAAGTATGGTAGAATAGCGTGCGACGAGTTACTCACATAACTATTTTCTATGGAACACTATATGTGCACCGGCGGATGTCACGGCGTTTCAGAGGTTCCGGGGGTGTGCGAGACGGATGGGTGCCGGAAGAAGGGGCAGCCGCTCACCTTCTGCGATTGCGCTGACGGCAATCATGAGGGTGTTGCCGCCGACGAGGAAAAGAACGAAGCGGATGAGAACGACGAAGGACTCTAGCGTGTGTCTTTGAGCGTTGTGCTGTAGTAGAGACCGGAGAGTGTGAGGAGTCCGAGTGCGAGGAAGGTGAAGCGGAACTCCACGACGGGGAGGAGAAGTGTTGCGATAAGAGGCGCGAGCGCGTAGGCGGCGGGGCGTGTCATGCGGAAGAGGCGCAGGATGTCGGCATCACGACTGTCGTTTTTCTTAAAGAAGTAGGTCTCATTCATGATCTCAATCATGCTTGCGCCGACGCGGGTGAGGAAGAGGAGTGCCGTAAAGAGTGCGGCACTCTTTACTGTGACAAAGGCGAGCGCCGCCGTCCCGAGCGCGGCGATGATGAAGCCTGCCGAGAGGAGCTCCTTTTCTCCGAGGCGCCTGTCCGCAAGGCGCCCCAAGGGCGCCTCAAGCACGACGAAGGGGATGAGCATGATGGTGAACATGACCCCGATCTCCTGCCAGGAGAAGCCAATGTGGTTGTGAAGATACAGGGGGGAGTAAATGACCATCCAGGCGAAGAAGAGCTGGAGGATGAAGTTACTCATGAGTATCTTGTAGGTGTTCGGGTGCTTTGGGATGTTGCCGACAATCTGCGGGAGCGGACGTTCCCTGTAGCGCGGATCCCGCTCGTTCCGGAAGGCGCCGAGCGTGATGGCGATGACGGGGATGAGGACAACGGCGGCGATGAGGTAGAGGAGCCGGTAGCTGTCTTCGCCGAGGAGAAAGCCGGCCGCGAGGGGAGAGAAGAGCCATGCGGCGTTGATTGAGCTCAAAAAGGTGCCGCGTACCGTACCCGTCGTTTTATTTTCAGAATGATTTTCAAGAAGCACATCAAAGTTGAAACCGATGATGTTTGCGACGATGATGCTTGCGGTGAAGAGCGCGATGGTTATGAAGGGAGAGCGGGAAAACGCGATCCCCGCGAAGAGGAGACATTCAAGTGCCGCGAGCGTTGCGAGTAACGGCGCGTTGCCGAAGCGGTTCAAGAGAGGTGCGAGGTTGAGGAAGGCGAGAATGGTGAGAACGGAACCGACAGTGAAAATAATTCCGACCGCGCGCTCCGTTGTGATGCTGGAGAGGAAGGTCGCATTGACGTACGCGGGGAGTGCGCTGTGTACGGCGAAGAGGAAACCGGCGGTGTAGATGGCGCGGGTGATGCGGCGCGCTTCAAGGGTGGGGGACATGGGGGCTAGTATAACACGCTCGGGTCTGGGGTTTTGAAAACACGCGTCCCCGCTTGCTAGCGGGTCGCTATACTCAGTCGCCTCCGCTCCTTCCGTAATGTTTTCAAAACCCCAGACCCTCGCTTAGGTGGGTAGAGAATACAATGTTTCCAAAAAGGAAACTCTCACTCTAGTGGTTGGAAACACGTCCCGCTTCTAGCGGGACTATGCTCAGGTGTCTCCGCTCCTTCCGTAATGTTTTCAAAACCCCAGACCCTCGCTTAAGTGAGCAGAGGGGTGCAATGTTTTCAAAACCCAACCCCTCGCTTCTCTATAGACTCCCTATAGACTATAGACTAACTATTTCCCTACACTCCCAAGAGCACCGGAATGACTATCGGACGCTTGGCGGTTTTCTGGAATAGGAAGCGGGAAATGTTGTCGGTCAGGATGTTTTTGACGTACTCAAAGTTGATAGGGTTCATGCCCGCCGTCGTGTCCTCAATCGTTTTCTTGATGATGATGCGTGTCTGGTGGAGGAGGTCTTGGGACTCGCGCAGATACACAAACCCGCGGGAGATGATGTCGGGCGATTTCTTGAGTTTCCCGTTCCCGGCCTGAATGGTGGCGATGATGACGAACATGCCGTCCTCGGCGAGCATCTGGCGGTCCCGCAAGACCACCTCCTGCGCTTCGCCGATTGCGAATCCGTCCACGAGCACGGGGCTTGCCGGCGCCTTTTCTTTCCGTACGTGTATCGTTTCTCCCCGTGCGATCTCAACGACGCTTCCGTTGTCGGGGACGACGATGTTCTCGCGCGGTGTACCGAGCGTCTCCGCGAGCTCCTTGTGGAGCTTCAGCCGATAGTGGTTGCCGTGTGTCGGGATAAAAAATTTCGGCTTAACTTTCCGATGGAGCCACTCAATCTCGCCTCGATTCGCATGTCCGGTGGAGTGCACATAGAGCTCGGAGGTGCGGTAGTGGAGAATCTTCGCACCCTGTCGCGAGATGTTGTCCTTGAGCTTCTCCACGGCTTTCTCATTTCCCGGAATGATAGAAGAGGAGAGGACGACCGTGTCGCGCTCCGTAATCCGCAGCACCTTGTGTCCCTTGGTGGCGATGCGCATGAGCGCGGCGAACTCCTCGCCCTGCGCGCCGGTTGCGAGAATGACGATGCGGTCCGGCGGGTACCGCGAGACGTCCTGCGCGGGGATAATGGTATCCGGTTTCACCGTAATCATCTTCGCGAGCGTCGCAATATCAATGTTTGTCTTCATGCTCCGCCCCTCCACGACGATTTTTTTGCCGAGCGCCTCGGCGACCTGAATAATTTTAATCATCCGGCTGAACTGGGACGAGAAGGTGCCGATAATGAGGCGCCCCGTAACACCCTTGATAATGTCCTCAAGCGTCTTGTGGACGAGAGCTTCCGGCGTTGAGAATCCGGCGTTCTCAATGTTCGTTGAGTCTGCCATGAGGAGGAGGACCTTTTCCTTTTCAAACGGCCGGTAGGCCTCCTCTTCCTCTTCCGAGGGCACGCCGTCCGTGTGAGTTAGTTTGAAGTCTCCCGGGGTTACGAGTGAGCCGTAAGGGGTCTCTATGATGATACCCATGGAGTCAGGGATGGTGTGCGTGACGTTGAAGAAGCGCACCGGAAGTTTTCCAACCCGCACGCGGTCCTCGGTCTCAACAATGTGCACGTCAAGTTTCGGCACGTGAGGAAATTCCTCCTGCCGTTTCGCAATCATGAGCGCCGTGAGGTTTCTCGTGTAGAGCGGCGGGTTGCCGATTTTTTCCATAAGGTAGGGAATGCCGCCGATGTGGTCAAGATGGCCGTGCGTGATGAGAACGGCGCGGATTTTATCTTTCCGCTCCTCAAGGTAGCGTGTGTTGGGGAGGATGTAGTCAACGCCGGGCGTATCGTCGTCCTTGAACTGGAATCCCATGTCAATAACGACGATGTCGTCCTGAAACTCCACGACCGTCATGTTTCTCCCGATCTCCTCAACCCCGCCTAAGGGGATGATGCGTACCGTGTCATGCGCGGGGGGTGGAATGGGAGCTTCTTTGCGCGCGCGACTCTCCGCAGTGCGCGGGTACGTTCGTGCGCGCTTGTCCTGTTCCCGGGCGGGCCCGCTTCGGTGCGTCCCGCGGAGCGGGGTGCGGGAAGAGTGAGCGTAGTCACGTTGCCGCTCTGTGCCTCCCGTAGAGTAGAATCCTCTCGGTCTTGCATCAAAGCTACTCCCTCCACGTTCCATCAAGCGTCCGGGAGTCCGGGCACCCGCGCCTGTGGTACGGGTGAAGCGCCCCGGGGCGCCCTGTCTCATCGCGGGCCGCGCGAGGAAGATTCTGCGTCGCCCGCGCTCTTCAGGATTATCTCGCTGTGTCATCATTGTATTTTTGTGCCGAAACGACGGCGTGCATATGTTGATAATGTTGATAATGAGTACATGTAAGCTCTTCCCGCGATCCGTTCCAATACTTCTTTAAAAATTATCTTCCGAGGAAGGAAGCGTCTCGTTTGAGAGAAATGCCCGCCACACCCGGTCGGTTTCCAGATACCAACGGTGGATGCCAAGGAAGCGTTCGGAGGGGATGCTGACCGCGCGGAGCTCCACTCCCTTGACCCGTTTTGGCATGACGTAGATGAAGTTGGGAGCGTAGGTGAAGAGCGCTGGTCTGTCCTTTTCCACTTCTGCCGCGAACTTTTTGTACATCTCAAGCTGTTTTTCGCGGTCGCTCGTTATGCGCACCT
>VMFH01000019.1 GCA_007375925.1 Parcubacteria group bacterium Gr01-1014_72
ATATGTTTAAAAAGCAATCTCTAAAATCTAGGTTGATATATGGAGACGGTCATGCAGGCAAAAAAATCGTAAAAATATTGGAGAACCAATTATGAAAAAGGAGAGTAAGAGATTCAAACAATGGACTTACCCGAAATTTAATTCCAGGGGCCTCACTCGTTGGCAATGGATGTGGCAAGGGCGAGTACGGTGCGGTATACTACTCCCATATCAAGTAACAGAGAGCATTATGCGGCGATTGAGTTTCAATGAGTGGGTGGCGGTGTTTGTGTCCCTCGTCATCATCGCGTCGCTCTTCGGCATCGGACGGTTTTTCTTTCCGGCAGAAGAAGCCGCGGCGAATGGATCGGCGCAGGCGCGGTAAGGTGAAGTGAGAGAGGCGATAGATTCCGTGCGCGTGCGATGCACCCTCTTTTCTGCTATCCTCGCAGGATGGGTGAATTTTTCTCGCGGGAGGCGCGGGCAAAAGGTTCCGGTGCGAGTTCCGGCGCGCGGGCCGGAATCATCGCGACTCCTCACGGGCGGATTGAGACGCCCGCTTTTGTTGCAGTCGGGACGCGGGCGGCGGTGAAGGCGCTCACGCCGGATGAGGTCAGGAAGGCGGGCGTTTCCGTCGTGCTCGGGAACACATACCATCTCTACCTTGAGCCGGGGGAGCGCGTTGTCGCGGCGGCGGGGGGTCTTGGAAAATTCATGGGCTGGAGCGGGCCCACGATGACCGATTCGGGCGGCTTCCAGGCGTTCTCGCTTGGTGCTGGGTTTGGTAAGCGGATTCCAAAAATTCTTCCCTCCTCTTCTCCCTCTCTCCAAAATTCTCACCCCAACATACTTGAGAATGTTGGGGTGAGTGATGGGGGAGACAGAGGGAGCAGAGAGGAGAGCGCGCCGCTTGCCGTTGTGACCGACGAGGGAGTGTTGTTCCGGTCGTATCGTGACGGGAGCGAGCACTTCTTCACGCCGGAGCGTTCCATCGCAATTCAGCACGCGCTCGGCGCGGATATCATCTTCGCGTTTGACGAATGCACATCGCCCCTTGCGCCCTACGAGTATCAGAAAGAGGCGACTGCGCGGACGCACCGGTGGGCGAAGCGGAGTCTCCGTGCCCACTTGGAGGCTCGGCCTCCACGTGGGGAAGAGCAGAGGACGCAGGCGCTCTTCGGTGTTGTGCAGGGCGGGCGATTTGAAGACCTGCGGCGCGAGAGCGCGCGCGTCATTGGCGCTCTTGACTTTGACGGCTTTGGCATCGGGGGCTCCTTCGGCAAGGAAGATATTGAGACGGCCGTCGGATGGGTGAATGAGGTTCTGCCGGAAGATAAGCCGCGGCACCTCCTCGGCATCGGGGAGCCCGAGGATTTGTTCGGCGCGGTCGCGCGCGGGTGCGACCTCTTTGATTGCGTCGCGCCGACGCGCATGGCGCGGCATGGGTCGCTCTACACCTACCGCGGAAAGCTCAACATCCGAAACGCAGACTGTGTTCGCGACCACTCTCCCATTGAGGCGGGGTGCGGGTGCTACACCTGCACGAATTTTACGAGAAGTTACCTCGCGCACCTCTTCCGCTCCGGCGAGCTTCTCGCCTACACGCTCGCCTCTATCCACAATCTCTTTTTCATCGCATCTCTCGTGCGCAAAATGCGCGAGGCGATTCTCGCGGGATCATTTGAATCGCTCCGCGCTGGCTTCATGAGTGTCTACGGGCAGAGTATAAAAAGCCTTGACGCGTAACGAGTCAAGGCTTGATTATGGTAGGAGCGTTTCGGCAATCAGCTATGCATTTCTCTCGGCTCTTCCGGTTCTTTACACACGAACCCTTTCGACCTGCAACCGCTCCTTGAGAGCGAATGCATCAGCAAATCGGTGCTCCCGAAGCGCGGTTTCAAGTGCACGGCGAAGTTTTTCGGGTGAGCTATCCAGCTCGTCTCGAACCCGCCTCACCGCAGCAATTTTTTTAGCTATGCTCTCTCCCGCCTCACCCGGTACGATAATCAACGATTCATTCATTGGTGTGCCTCCAGGTCGGTATGATAGCAGGTTTGCATGAAGCGGCAAGAAAAACACGCATCACTTTTTTTATCTTCGGCGGCGCGGTATAGTGCTCCTCATGCGTGACGGGAAATTTATTATGAAAGCTCCGTTCAAACCAGCCGGTTCACAGCCGGAGGCCATACGCGCGCTTGTGGAGGGGCTTGAGAAAGGTACGCGGCATCAGACACTCCTTGGTGTTACAGGGTCTGGCAAAACTTTCACTGTCGCGAACGTGATTGAACATGTTCAGAAGCCGACTCTCGTCATTGCTCACAACAAGACGCTTGCGGCCCAGCTTGCCGAGGAGTACCGCTCGTTTTTTCCCGACAGCGCCGTGCACTACTTCGTCTCGTACTACGACTACTATCAGCCGGAGGCGTACCTCCCACACACCGACACCTACATTGAGAAGGAGGCGCAGATAAACGAGGAGATTGACCGACTGCGGCACGCCTCCACCCAAGCGCTCCTCACGCGGCGCGATACGATTATTGTCGCGTCCGTTTCCTGTATCTACGGACTCGGAAGCCCCGAGGAGTACGAGCGGGAAAATCTGCGTATTGACCGCGGCGGGAAGTTGACCCGCAATACACTCGTCCGCGCTCTCGTCGCGCGTTACTTTATGCGGACAACCGCCGATCTCATGCCGGGAACGTTTCGCGCGCTCGGCAACGTGGTTGAGCTTGAACCGTCAAATGAGCGTGTGGTGTACCGCATTGAGTTCGGGGATGGAATCTCGCGCATCGTGAAGATAGACCCAATATCGCGGGTACTTTTAGGTGACCTTGACACCTTTTTTCTTTTTCCCGCAAAACACTTTGTTACCTCAAAGGAAAAGGTGGATGCGGCCGTGAAGACAATTCGGCACGAGCTTGCGGAGCGCCTCCGCGGGCTCCAAAAAGAGGGTAAGGCGCTTGAGGCGGAGCGCCTCAAGCGCCGCACCAACTATGACCTCGCGCTCATCCGCGAGATCGGCTACTGCAACGGGATTGAGAACTACTCGCGCCATTTTGACGGACGAGTTTCCGGAGAGCCGCCCTCAACACTCCTTTCGTACTTTCCGCGCCTGTCTGACGGCTCACCCGATTTCCTCACGGTCATTGACGAGTCGCACGTCACCGGGGGCTCATTGACCCCGAAACTTCCGTTCGCAGGGCGACTGCAAGCCACTCCTACGGCGGTCAAGTCCAGGATTTTCTTGCCGAAACTGAGGCGGCTATCAAGAAGGGCGGACGGGTGATTGCGACGACGCTTACGAAAAAAATGGCGGAGGACCTCTCGGAGTATTTGAAGGAGCGGAAGATTGCGGCGAAGTATCTCCACAGCGATATTGAAACCTTGGAGCGCATCAAGATTTTGACGGAGTTTCGGCGGGGGGCGAATGACGGCGGGTTTGACTGTCTTGTCGGGGTCAATCTTCTGCGCGAAGGGTTGGACCTTCCCGAGGTTACCCTCATCGGGATACTGGATGCCGACCGCGAAGGGTTCCTGCGCTCAAAGACATCGCTCATTCAGATTATCGGGCGCGCTGCGCGTAATGTTTTGGGCAAAGTGATTCTGTATGCGGACACCGAAACGGGAAGTATGCGGGACGCGATTGCCGAAACGAATCGCCGCCGCGCGCTCCAGCTGGCTCATAACAAAGAGCACGGCATCGCGCGGAAAACCATCAGCAAGAAGATTCACGATCTGACGGAAAATCTCTCACATGAGCATGAGAGAGTGGTCAAAAGTCTCTTGTCCGTGGACGAACTTCTGTTCAAGAAAAATCCCCGCGGTGTTCTCAAGGAGAAAATGCTCCAGATGAGCAAAGCGGTGAAGGAGCTTGATTTTGAGACCGCGGCGGTACTCCGTGACGAGATCCGCGCGCTTGAGCGGCTCCGGGAAGGCGACACTCGCCGCTCGCACGAGATGAGCACGACGAGCGCGAGGAAAAAGCGCGAAACATAGGCCTTTCCTATGTCCACACATACCCCCTTGCGCAATCGGCTCTTCGCTGTGGTAGACTAGTATATGTTTGCAGTCGCAGGTTTTAACCTATAGACTCTATAGACTAAAGACTATCGACTAACAACTTTTCCCATGTCTTCTCTCACCGGAAAAAAAATAATGTGGGTTGAGGACGATAAGTTCCTCTCGGATATCATTGCGCGCCGCCTCTCCACGGAAGGGTGCATCCTCTTCCATGCGAGCGAGGGCGAGGAGGCGCTCAAGACGATTGAGAAAGAGAAACCGGATATCATCTTGCTTGACATCCTCCTCTCGGGAATTGACGGGTTTGAGGTGCTGAAGCGTCTCAAGGAGAATCCGAAAATGAAGAGCATTCCCGTCATCATTCTTTCCAACCTGGGACAGAAGAGCGACATTGAGAAGGGGCAGGTCCTCGGCGCGGAGCGGTTTCTCGTGAAGGCCACCGTGACGCTTGATGAGATCGTCGGTGATATCTCGGCGGTGCTGGATCGTACGGCGAAAAAATAAAAAGGTATCGCATTGGTTTTAGAGAAGGCGCCCCGAGTTTCTCGGGGCGCCTTTCAATCTTTCACTGTGGGGTAGGTGTGCTATACTTTCTGCCTCACCCTACGCCCCTTCGTAGGGCGGGTTGCTATGGAAAACAAAATCATCGTAAAAGGCGCACGGACTCACAATCTCAAGAACATCACCGTTGAGTTGCCGCGCAATAAAATAATTGTCTTTACCGGTCTCTCGGGGTCGGGGAAGTCCTCGCTTGCGTTTGACACCATCTTTGCCGAGGGCCAGCGTCGGTATGTGGAGTCGTTGTCGGCCTACGCGCGCCAGTTCCTCCGTCAGATGCAGAAGCCGGACGTTGACGAGATCATCGGCCTCTCGCCGGCGATCTCCATTGACCAGAAATCGCGTTCCAACAACCCGCGCTCCACCGTCGCGACCATAACGGAAATCTATGATTATCTACGCGTCCTCTTCGCGCGCGTTGGCCGCCCCCACTGCCTCCTCTGCGGGCGGGAGATTCGCAAGCTCTCCAAGGAGGAGATTGTGGAGACGATACGCGAGGCGCTGTCCGAGGACGGGAAGGCGCAGGGATGGGGGAAAAAGGTGCTCGGGGTTTCTGTGGACGCCTCAAAGGTGACAATTCTTTCGCCAGTCGTTGTCGGACGGAAGGGCGAGTACTACCAACTCCTCTACGACCTCCTCAACAAGGGCTACAGCACCGTCCGCGTCGACGGCGAGACGAAAAAACTGCGCGAGCAGATTATCCTCTCAAAGCACAAAAAGCACACGATTGACGTTCTTGTGGATGAATTTTTCACGACCGAGCTTGCGAAGGGAGACGACGATGTCAGGAGCCGCCTTGCAGAGGCGGTTGAGAGGGCGCTCCACGAGTCGGACGGCCTCGTGCGCATTGTCTTCGGCGGGCAGGCCCGCCTGCCATCGCCTGCGGCTCAGGTCATTGGCGGGCAGGGGAAGGGGGAGGGTGAGGGCGCTCCCGAACGGCTCATCTCCGCCCGCTTCACCTGCCCCTACGATGGCTTCTCGTATCCGGAGCTGGAGCCGCGGCTCTTTTCATTCAACTCTCCCTACGGCGCGTGTCCGGTCTGCAACGGACTCGGTACAAAACACTTCTTTGGCGACGAGCCGTGTCCCGAGTGCAAGGGCGTGCGGCTCCGTCCGGAGGCACTGCATGTATTCCTCGGGGGGAATGGTGGAGGGAATCGGAAAAACATTGTTGAACTCACCGCCCTTTCCATTGAGGAGTGTTTTGAGTTTTTCGGGGAACTCTCGCTCACGCCGAAAGAGCGCGACATCGCAAAGGTGGTTCTGAAAGAAATTGAGTCGCGCCTCCAGTTTATGATTGATGTCGGGATAGAGTACCTGACCCTTGACCGGCGCGCTCACACGCTCTCCGGCGGCGAGGCACAGCGGATTCGGCTCGCGTCGCAGCTCGGCTCGCGCCTCGTCGGCGCGCTCTACGTTTTGGACGAGCCGACCATCGGGCTCCATGCGCGGGACAATGCGCGGCTTGTCAAGACACTGGAGCACCTCCGCGACATCGGGAATACCATCATTGTCGTTGAGCATGACGAAGATACTATATCGGCCGCCGACTACCTTGTGGATATCGGTCCGGGAGCCGGTGTGCACGGAGGATCCATCGTCGTCGCGGATGAGCTCACCAAACTCCTCACCGCGAAGCGGCAAACGGATGCCGCCGCACATTCAAAGACGCTCCGGTACCTGCGCGGCGAGGAGGCGGTGCCGGTGCCGGAGGAGCGACGGAGTTTTGAGCGGGGGGCGCTTCGCATCCGCGGGGCGAACATCTTCAACCTTACGAACGTGAACGCCGAAATTCCGCTCGGGCGTCTCACCCTCATCACCGGCGTCTCCGGCTCGGGCAAGTCCACCTTTCTTTACGAAGTGCTTCACAAGAATTTGCAGGCGCGGTTTGAACGGCGCTACCGCTCCAACGAAATTTTCAACTGCGGCGAGTTTGCGGGGAGCGAGTACCTCTCGCGCGCCATCTTGATTGACCAGTCGCCGATCGGGCGCACGCCCCGGTCCAACCCGGCGACCTACACCGGCGCGTGGACGCACATTCGGGAGCTCTTCGCCGAGACGAACGAGGCGCGCGTGCGGGGGTGGGGCGCGGGACGCTTTTCGTTCAATCGTACCGGTGGGCGCTGTGAGACGTGTGAGGGGAACGGCGAAGTGGCGGTAGAGATGCACTTCCTCCCGACTGTGTACGTTACCTGCGATGTCTGTCAAGGGAAGCGCTTCATGAAGGAGACGCTTGAGGTGACGTACAAAAAGAAAAACATCCACGAGGTGCTCCAGATGACGATTGAGGAGGCGCTTCAATTCTTCGCCGACATTCCGCAGGTGTACGACCGCCTCCGAACCCTTAATGAGGTGGGGCTTGGGTACCTCGCCTTGGGGCAGTCCGCGACGACGCTCTCCGGCGGTGAAGCACAGCGTGTCAAGATTTCGTCCGAGCTCTACCGACCGCACATGCAGAAGACCGTGTATCTTCTGGACGAGCCGACGGTGGGGCTTCACTACGAAGACGTTCGGAAACTGATTGAAATTCTGCAAAAACTTGTTGATAAGGGAAATACGGTCGTCGTGATTGAGCACAACATGGATGTTATCAAGAGCGCCGACTATGTTCTTGATTTCGGTCCGGAAGGCGGAGCAGGCGGAGGACAGATTGTGGCGCGCGGAACGCCGGAGGAGGTAGCAAATTCACCGAAATCTTACACGGCGAAGTTTTTGAAACGAGTTCTTCGGAAAAGAGAACAGGTTGGCAAACGCTGAAAAACCAAAAGAAAAAGGTCGGCGTTCCGCTGAAAGCGGAACGCCGACCGATGCTCCTCCACTCATACCGATTGTGCCGGAGGCGGGGGAGTGGGGAGAAGTTTGAGGAGATTTTCAAGCCCGAAGGGTTTTGCAAGGCAGGCGTCTACACCCGCCTTTATTGCCTGATACTCAAGCTCCGTGTTCCCGCCACCCAGAAAGCCTCCTGACATAAGGATGATCCGAACCTTCGGATCAATAGCTCGGATACATCGGGCGACATCCAACCCGTTCATGTCGCCTTGCATCACAAAGTCGGTGATGACGGTGTCAAAAAGATCCGAGGTAAATCGCTCCACCCCGTCCTTGCCGTTCTGTTCGAAGCTGACAGTATGTCCTTCCCGTTCAAGGAGCGCCTTTATCGCCGTACCTACCGTGGCTTCCTCTTCAATGATGAGTATTTTCACTGCCCGTCCTTTCCTTTTTATACGCCTTTGTTTCTCAATATTTAGGCCGGAGACTAAAGTATCATACCCTGTAAAAATGTCAAGAAAAAGAGCCCCGCCTCGCTATATAGCGAGGCGGGGCTCTTGGTTTTTGTATGGGAGCACTTTCAGTCAGTCAATCGTGGTGCCTGCCATGTTCCGCGCTCGTTTAGGTGAAGAGCAATTTTTTAATAATGTGGCGTACGCTTGTGACGCACACATCCAGCAGGAAACTAATTGCTCCCCACAGGTGGACGATACAGATCAAAATTAGGATCGTGGGGACGACTATGAGAGCAAAAAAGGTCTGATGCCACCAACGCATCTCTCCTTCATGAGGATTCATAGGTATTTTGTTCGAGTGGAATGGACTTCTGGCGAATGCGGAAGCCGCCGCCCGCACGCATCGCCCCAACCTCTTCCGGCTCAATCTGTGAGATGAGCGATCTTAGAACATTCACGGTGTCAGGTTTCTTATCCAAACAGTGATTCGCGCCGATCTCCTTCCCTCGCCTCTCCAAGGTGCAGTCCATTTTTGCCGAGAGAAGAATAATGCAGACGGCCTGGTTGTTTTTTCGAACTTCCCCGATGAGGGAGAGTCCGTTCATACGTGGCATCTCATAGTCGGTGATGAGCACGTTCGCGTCAGGATGCTCTCGAAAACGCGCGAGCCCCTGCTCTCCGTCCTCTGCCGCAACGAAAACACGCCCCCTCGTCCCCAATACGAGAGATAGCATTTCCCGCACATGCGCATCATCGTCTACCACAATAATTTTCATAGCCGATCTCTTTCTGCTCTGTAAAGAGCGTTGATTTTTTCTGGTTGGAACTGTAGCGTGTAAGGTATGAATCGTCAATCACTTCAAACTATTCGCTTGCCCGATGCTCCCGGCGTGTATTTTTTCATGCGCGGGAAGACAATTCTCTACATCGGGAAGGCCTCGTCGCTTCGGAGCAGGGTACACAGTTACTTTGCCGACGACCTCATTCTGACGCGCGGTCCGCGAATTGTTGATATGGTAACGAAGGCGACGGACGTGAAGGTTCAGAAGACTGATTCAGTCTTGGAGGCGCTTCTCCTTGAGGCAGAGCTCATCAAGAAACACCAGCCCCCCTACAACACCGACGGGAAGGACGATAAGAGCTACAACTGCGTTACCATTACCGACGAGGATTTCCCCCGCGTGGTTGTTGTCCGCTCCCGCGAGGTAGATTTCTCCTCCTTACAAACTAATAACTTCAAACTTAAAACTATCTTCGGTCCTTTTCCCCACGGCTACGAACTTAAGGAAGCTCTCAAAATTATTCGCAGAATTTTTCCGTACCGCGACGAGAAGTGTATGTATCACGGAGCACGGAGCATGGAGCACGGAGCATGGAGGGGCAATAAAAGGGGTTGTTTCAATTACCAGATTGGGTTATGTCCGGGGGTGTGCGTCGGGGCGATTTCAAGACAGGAGTACGCGCGCACCATCCGTCGCATCACGCTCCTCTTCCGTGGTAAAAAGATTGCGCTTCTGCGCGAGCTCTCGCGTGATATGCGGGAGGCGGCCAAACGACAAGAGTTTGAGCGCGCGGGAGGGCTCAAACGAACACTGTTCGCGCTCCGGCACATTCAGGACGTTGCGCTTATGAAGCGCGCGGGAGCGGAGGGGCACGGAGCGCTCGCGCGGAGGTATCGGATTGAAGCGTACGATGCGGCGCACCTTGGTGGAAAAAGCGCCGTCGGGGTCATGGCAGTCGTTGCGGATGGCGCGCCGCTCCCGTCCGAGTACCGGACGTTTAACATACGAGGGAAGGGGAATGATGATGTCGGGAGTCTCACCGAAATTCTCGCGAGGCGTCTCCGGCACCCCGAGTGGAAGTTTGCCGACCTCGTTGTTGTGGATGGCGGCGCGCCGCACGTTACTGCGGCGCGCCGCGCGCTCGCTTTGCTCGGGCGGACAGTACCAATCGTCGCGGTGGTGAAGGACGAGCGGCACAAGCCAAAAGGCATCCTCGGTCTTACACCGGCTCTCAAATGTCATGAACGAGAGATTCTTCTTGCAAACGCCGAGGCGCACCGATTCTCTCTGAAGCGACACCGCACCCGTAGCCGTCGGACGTTTCTTCTATCCGCAGAATACCCTGCCTAACTTTTGCCGAAAAGTTAGGCAGGGATGAATGCGGAGAGAGGGGAAGGGGGTCGGGGAAACGGGAGTTTCCCCGTGGAGGAGAGCAGCGAGTCCGCGAGCGTTGAGAACCGAGAGGGTCTCAAAATAAAAGCCCGCTCGCCTAATACCTCGTCCCGTTGCTAGCGGGACGAGGATAGGACGAGCGGGCTTTTATTGCCGAATCCCCTCTGTGAGATACTGTATCTCACAGGAGTTTGACGGCGCGTCAACATCTTCTATAATAATTCTATCGCCTAGGGGTTGATGAGATTGGTAGTGTCGTCCACTACATGTGCCGACTGTTTCGGCCGCACCTCTCGTCATCGGCGCCTCCGTGTGCTTAGCACATCGCCGCCTCTCACGCGACTGACCGTTTGGTGTGTCCATTCACCAAACGGTCTTTTTTCTTGTGTATTTTCATCTTCACCCACCAGAGCGAGACCTTGGGTTTTGAAAACATCGGACCTCCAAACACTAGAGCGAGCCTCTCCTTCTGAAAAACATTGCGCAGTAGCGCATATAAAATATTCATGCATTTTCCCCTCCCCACCACTAAAGTGAGGTCTTGTGTTTTAGAAACATTGCATCCCTCTGCCCACTTAAGCGACGCCGTGCTTTCGGATATTGTTCGCAAGCTCGTACGATTTTCCCAACCACTAGAGTGAGAGTTTCCTTTTTGGAAACATTGCGGAAGGAGCGAAGGCGACTGAGCATAGTACTGCGCCAGTAGGCGCAGATACGCGTTTCCAAAAATGAAACTTGAACGTGTTATACTTTTCCCATGCCCCAAACAGTTGTCGGCGTGCTCCGCGGCGGGCGTCCGCCGTCGTCGGTCTCCGGCCCCTGCGGCCGGAGGTGGGGGCCCTCCCCTCACGGGGTGGACCGCTGTCCCTGCTGTTCGGCCCGATGGCCGGTGGGTGGTGTGGTCAACGCGACGGCG
>VMFH01000077.1 GCA_007375925.1 Parcubacteria group bacterium Gr01-1014_72
AGCGCACAAAACGAGAAGGTTGAGATGGTTCTATAGACAAGTCAAAGAAGCTATGGAGTCCCCCTCCCGCAGCTTCATAATCCGGACCCCCTGCGTTGCGCGAGAGAGGGTCGGTATCTCGGCGAAATTCACACGCACGACCTGGCTCTTCTTGGACATCGCGACCACCTCTGCATCCTCATCCGTTACCACCTTCGCCGCCATAAGTGGCCCCGTCTTCGCGGTAATCTTGGCGGTCAAAATACCTCTCCCGCCTCGCTTCTGCGTCTTGTACTCTTTGAGCGCGGTCTTCTTGCCGTGGCCGGTCGCCGACATGACGAAGAGCGCCGGATTCGCGGCATCTTTGGAAACCAGATCCGCCGAAATGACGGAGTCCTTCTTCGCGAGCCGGATGACTCGCACGCCCCCGGCGGCCCGCCCCATCTCGCGCACATCTGTCTCCTTGAAGCGGATTGACTGCCCGTCTTTCGTTACGATAACAACCTGATCGCCCCGCGAGACGAACGAAGTGGAGATGAGCTCATCGCCGGAATCAAGCGTAATCGCAATGAGGCCGGAGCGGCGCACATCGCGGAAGTGCACGGCTGACGTCTTCTTCCCCGTCCCGTGCTTTGTCACCATCATAAGAGAGAGCCCGTCGGCGGTCTTTTTGTCTTTTGGCATAGGGAGTATGGAGGTGATGCGCTCCCCTTCCGCAAGCGAGAGAAAATTCATGGCTGACTTGCCCTTGGTCGCCCGCTTCCCTTCCGGAATCTCGTACATCTTAATCTGGTACACCTTGCCTTTGTCAGTAAAGAAGAGGAGGTCGCTGTGCGTCGTCGCGTACAGAAGGTGTGTGATGAAATCCTCTTCCTTCGTGTCCAGGTCAACGACGCCGACGCCGCCGCGGCGCTGTTTGCGATACTCATCCGGGTTCGTGCGCTTGATGTAGCCACCTGCGGTCTCGGTGAGTTCATCCTTAATGATTTTCTGCACTTTTGCCGGACTCGCGAGAATCTCCTTGAGCTCCTTGATCTGCCCTTGCACACTCTTCAGTTCATCCTCCAATTTCTTCCGTTCAAGCGAGGCGAGCCGCTGAAGCTTCATCTCAAGAATGGCCGTCGCCTGCCGCTCCGAGAGGCGGAAGGCGCTCATGAGCCCCGCGTGCGCCGAAGGCACATCCTTGGACTTCTTGATGAGCTTGATGACCTCGTCAATATGGTCAAGCGCCTTGGTGAGTCCGAGCAGAATATGTTCACGCTCTTCTGCCTGCCGCAGGTCGTAGGCACTCCGTCTCCGGACCACCTCAATCCGGTGCGCGATGAAGCACTCCAAAATTCCCTTGAGCGAAAGGGTCTCGGGCACGCCGTCCACGAGCGCGACGCAGTTGTAATGAAATGACTCCTCCAGTTGTGTGTGTTTGTAGAGGTAATTGAGCACTTTTTCGGGATAGCTACCTTGTTTGAGTTCAATCACAATACGGATGTCCTTAGTAGACTCATCGCGAAGTCCCCGAATGCCCTCCAGCTTCTTTTCGCGCGCAAGGTCGGCGATTTTAGAAATAAGTTCCGCCTTGTTCACACGATACGGAATCTGTGTAATGACAATCTGGTACTGCCCCTTCTTGTCTTCCACAATCTCGGCGACGCCGCGTGTGACGACGCTCCCCTTCCCATGCGTGTAGGCGTGCCGCAGGTCCTTCTCACCGTACACTATTCCTCCCACGGGGAAGTCCGGCCCCTGTACAAAGCGCATGAGGTCCTCAACGGTCGCGTGCGGATGATCAATGAGGTGCACCGACGCCGCGACGACCTCGGCGAGGTTATGGGGCGGCATGTTGGTCGCCATGCCGACCGCGATGCCAAGCGTTCCGTTCAGAAGCAGGTTCGGCACCGCCGAGGGCATCACCACCGGCTCTTTCTTGGACGCGTCGTAGTTTGGACGAAAGTCCACCGTGTCCTTGCCGATATCGCGCAGGAGCTCGCTCGCGAGGCGGGACATCTTCGCCTCGGTGTAGCGATACGCCGCCGCAGGGTCGCCGTCAAGCGAACCAAAATTTCCTTGTCCAATCACGAGCGGGTAGCGCATCACGAAATTCTGCGCCATCTTGACGAGCGCGTCGTACACGGCGGCGTCGCCGTGCGGGTGATACGACCCAATGACGTCGCCAACAACCGTTGCGGATTTTTTCGTCTTGCCGCCCACCGTGAGCCCCTTCTCGTGCATGGAGTAGAGAATGCGGCGATGCACGGGTTTCAGCCCATCGCGCACATCGGGAAGTGCGCGCGCGGTGATGACCGACATCGCGTAGTCAAGGTAGCTCTCGCGCATCTCGGAAGAGATTTCGCGAGCCACCACCCGCCCCCCGGGTGGCGCCGCTACGGGGGGTTTTTTGTCCCTTTCGGATGCCATAGATACCCTTTAGTATAGCACAAAATCATGGAACATGAAACTTGAAACATGAAGCAAAAACCGAGATTGTAAGCGGGACGCGATTGAATGAGTCCCGCTTGTAGTGGGACGAGTAGCACCAAACCTTCGGGCTTGCCCCGAGGAACCCTTATTGCGGGGAAGGAGTGAGTAATGGAGTTGCCGACGCTGATTCACCCATTTCCCCAAAATCAAAAATCTTGCTGACGCGGGCCGTAAAATTTTCAAAAATTGAAA
>VMFH01000020.1 GCA_007375925.1 Parcubacteria group bacterium Gr01-1014_72
CGTGATGGGGAAAAACTACTCAAAGTGGCTCACCGTAGAAGAAGTTGCGGCGCTTGACGAGAAATTATATCTCAAATCACTTCGCTTGCACCACCTGTACAACGGGACGGAACATCTGTTCTTCCTTCTTAACAACCGCACGCGCCACACCGGCACCAACATACTCACCCCTCAACGGTTTCTTGAGTACGCTATAAACGAGGTAAGCGAGGTGGAAGAGTGGCGTGACCTTGCAAAGGATGACGTAAAGCACATCTTCCGCCGCGGGGCGACACTCTCGGCGCGGCAGTTTGCGATTGAGCGGGTGGGAGAGATTGAAGGGATGGAGAGAGTCCTCCCGGGTATCGTCCGTAGGGCCGCCCGGAGCGCCCTGACGGGCTATGAGGAGCGGCATCAACTTGTGAGTCTGTTTCATCGCGAAGAGGGTATCCCCGGCGGCGATGGGGCTCGGAACAGAAGGCGATTCCATCTTGGTACTCGACCATTTCGACAAAGCAATCCCTACCTCTTTGTGACCTATCGGCTCACGGATTCGGACGGCGCGGTCTTCGCCGATATGCACCTTCGCGGCTACATCGTGGAGTGGGAGGATATCTCGCGCTGGACAAATGTTCGGCTTGAGTACATCGCCGAAGTGCCCCTCATACGAAATGTCGGCATCGTCGGGGGCATCAGCATCAGACCCGACTCGGGGTTTCGCGAGGAGTTCCCGGAGGACCCCATTATCGCCTCGGCGGGAGTGCGGGTAGGGTTTCGGCAGGGTACTTTGTACATTGGTGGAGGGTATCCAAAGAGCGCTCTTCTCATCTGCTCCTTTCTGTGGTAAAGAAAAGTGTCACCAACGCTTGCTAAATGTACAACATGACCTCGATTCGCCGCGACGAATCGGGGTTTTTCTTTTGACTAATGTACGATACTATGAAGCTTCTCATGAGATCCTACGACCACCGAAAAATTGAGAAGAAGTGGCAGGCAAAGTGGGAGCGGGGAAAATGCTACCACGCGAAAGAGGGTGCGGGCGGGAAAAAGTTTTATGCCCTCATTGAGTTTCCGTACCTTTCGGGCGATGGACTCCATGTTGGCCACATACGCTCCAACACCGCGATGGATATCATCGCGCGGAAACGTCGCGCGGAAGGGCATGAGGTGTTGTACCCAATAGGGTGGGACGGGTTTGGCCTTCCCACCGAAAATTACGCCATCAAGACGGGGAAGTCGCCCGTGCTCGTAACGAAGCAAAATACCAACACCTTCCGCCGCCAATTGAAGTCGCTTGGTTTTTCATTTGATTGGTCGCGGGAGATAAACACAACCGACCCGGCGTACTATAAGTGGACACAATGGATTTTCCTCCAGTTTTTCAAAGACGGGCTCGCCTACAAGAAAAAGCAGGCTATCAATTGGTGTCCGAAGGACCTTATCGGACTTGCGAACGAGGAGGTGGTGGATGGGCACTGCGAGCGATGCGGCACGCCCGTTGAAAAGCGCGAAAAAGAGCAGTGGATGCTCGCGATTACCAAGTACGCAGACCGACTTGATAAAGACTTAGATACTGTTGATTATCTGGAGCGGATTAAGATTCAACAAAGAAACTGGATAGGACGCTCGGAAGGAACTCAGATTAAATTCGAAATTCGAAGTACGAAATCTGAAACAAATTCAAAATCTGAAATCCAAAGACCAAAACAGGAAAGAATCGAAGTTTTTACAACTAGGGCGGATACGCTGTTTGGGGCGACGTACATAGTGCTCGCACCGGAGATAGCAAATGAAAAGTTTAAATCTAAAAATGAAAAATCGCAGTTTAAAATCCAAAATTGGGGAGAGGTAGAAAAATACATTGAGCAGGTGAAGAAAAAAACGGAAATTCAGAGAACAGAAGAAGGAAAAGAGAAAACGGGGGTTGAAATAAAAGGCATCAAAGCAATCAATCCTGCTACAAAAGAGGAGATTCCGGTGTGGATTGCGGATTACGTCTTGCCCGACTATGGCACCGGCGCCATCATGGCCGTGCCCGCGCATGATGAGCGGGATTTTCAGTTCGCAAAAAAGTTTAATCTTCCGGTTCGAATTGTAGTGTGCCCAGAATATCCGGCACCAAAATGCCCCGTCCTAGACCGCGCATACATCGGTCCCGGACACCTCGTCGGCTCCGGAACATTTGACGGTCTCACGAACGAAGAGGCGAAAAAGAAGATCGCGAAGGCGGTCGGCGCAAAACCAGTGATTTCGTACAAACTCCGCGACTGGGTGTTCTCGCGCCAGCGCTACTGGGGCGAACCAATTCCGCTTATTCACTGTGACATGTGTGGTTATGTTCCCGTGGCGGAAAAAGATCTGCCGGTAAAGCTACCGGTGGTGAAAAATTACAAGCCGACCGCGACGGGCGAGTCGCCGCTTGCGGCGATTACAAAGTGGGTCACAGTGAAATGCCCGAAGTGTAAGGGTGTGGCTCGACGCGAAACGGACACGATGCCGAACTGGGCTGGCTCATCGTGGTACTACCTGCGCTACCTTGACCCGAAAAATAAGAAGGAATTTGTCGGTAAAGAAAAACTTGCTTACTGGTCTCATAGTTCTGAAAAGCTACCAGCTATCCCCCTACGGGGGATCTCCCGTAGGGAGACCAGCTACAAGCTACAAGCTGGCCCCGTTTCTTGGTACAACGGCGGTATGGAACACACGACGCTCCACCTCCTCTACTCGCGCTTCTGGCACAAGTTTCTCTACGACAAAGGGTTCGTATCGACATCTGAGCCGTATGCAAAGCGCACCTCGAATGGGCTTATCTTGGCCGAAGGCGGGGTGAAGATGTCAAAATCAAAAGGAAATGTCATCAACCCCGATGAAATTGTTGAGCGCTATGGGGCAGACACGCTCCGCATCTACGAGATGTTCATGGGCCCTTTTGACCAGCCAGTTGTGTGGTCAACCGAAAGTATTATCGGCTCGCGACGATTCCTTGAACGGGTGTGGCGCCTTGGGGAGAGGGTCACAGAGCACAGAGCGTGGAGCACAGAACACGGAGCACAGAACACGGAGCACAGAACACGGAGCACGGAGGCAACCGATACTACTGTGCAGACGGCTCTTCACCAGACAATAAAAAAAGTCAGCGAGGACATTGAGACGATGCGTTTCAATACCGCGATAAGTCAGCTTATGATTTTTACGAATGCCCTTGAGAAGGCATCTGCGGTCTCGCGTGAGGCATACCAAACACTCCTCCGTCTCCTTGCGCCGTTTGCTCCCCATGTTACCGAGGAGTTGTGGGGAAAATGCGGCAAGAAGCAATCTATTCACACCGAGTCCTGGCCAGTAGTGAGTAGCGCCTTGGAGGGCACAGCGGTGGCTACGATTGTTATACAGGTGAACGGTAAAAAAAGGGCTATACTACAGCTTAAAAACGGAGCGACCGAGGGAGAAGTGCGCGAAGCCGCAACTGCGCTTCCAGAGGTCAAAAAGTGGCTTGGCGAGAGTACCATCAGGAAGGTCATCCACCTTCCAAACAAACTCATGAACATCGTGGTCGATTGACATATGTGATTAAATGTATTACCATAGCTCATTCCTATTTGACGGGCGTCAAGTGTAGTGATAAAACTGTACTATGTTCCGATTAGCAATAAATATAGTTTGGTGACGTTCACCGCGAAAAATAATGAGCTCCCTTGGATTTAAACCGAAACAAGTTGTGAAGCGCCTCCTTGCGGTGCTCCCGACGCGCGCGAGAGATGTTGTCACGAGCCGCTACGGTCTTGGGACTGAGACGCGCCGGCAGACGCTTGAGTCAATCGGCAAACGCTACGGCATTACCCGTGAACGCGTTCGGCAGATTGAGAACTACGGAATCGCAAGCATCCGAAAATCTTCCACCTACCAGAAGGAGAAGGCGTCCTTTGCCGAGCTGGAAACGTTTCTTGATGAACTTGGTGGTATTGTTGCCGAGGAGGAGCTTCTCACGCACTCCGCGAAGGACAAGCAGACGCAGAACTGTATACACTTTCTTCTCGTCGTCGGCGAAGCCTTCAAGAAAGAACGGGAGGACGATTACTTCAAGCATCGTTGGTACGTTGATGGTGTGCACGCGAAGCGCGTGCACGAAGCGCTCCGTAAACTCGCGAAAGGAATCGGGGATTCCGATCTCCTCTCCGAGCTTGACGTGATTTATCCGCGCGAAGGGAGTCCGCGATTACGCATTTCTGGTGCTTCGCAAGCACGGTTCTCCCATTCACTTCCGCGAGGTAGCGAAGTCAATTGAGAAGCTGTTCGGCAAGAAAGCGCACGTTGCGACGACGCATAACGAACTTATCAAAGACCCTCGCTTTGTGCTCGTTGGCCGCGGACTCTACGCGCTCTCCGAGTGGGGGTATATGTCGGGAGTTGTTCGCGACGTTATCAGGCAAATTTTGGAAAAGAACGGCCCGCTCAAAAAAGATGAGGTGGTGAACAAGGTGCTCAAGGAGCGGTATGTGAAGGAAAATACCATCCTCGTCAATCTCAACAATCCGAAATTTTTCAAGAAGGATAAAGAGGGACGCTACATGGCTATCTCGTAGCGCTCGCGGGGCCAAACGTCCATTCCCCCCACTTTTGATTGAAGAGTGTTGTTGCCACTTGGCGCTGTTTGCGTCTACCTACACCCGGAAACCAACTGCGAAATAACCCTCAATCAAAAGTGGGGGGGTGAATTTCTTCGCGGGACAGTGTAGAATAGTGGTATGAATGATCCTGTTACCGATTTTATTCAGCTTTTTCAGGATGAAAAGTTCCTCCGACTCGTGAGTTTTCTGCGGCTCACCGCTCCCGTGTGGCTCCCCCTCACGCTTCTTAGCATTTTTATGCGATTTTGGCTTCGCTATATTCGGAGCGATTTTTTCGCCAGGGAGGGGTACAAGCTCCTTGAGGTGAAGCTCCCGCGGGAGATTTTTAAATCTCCGCGAGCGATGGAGATGGTGTTCAATAATATCTGGCAGCGGGGTTCAGTAACCTATTTTGATACATATCGCGACGGGAAGGTGCGCCCGTGGTTTTCATTTGAGATTGCTTCGTTTGGTGGTGAGATCCATTTTTTCGTCTGGACACTTCCTAAGTATCGCAATCTTATTGAGTCAAATATCTACTCACAGTACCCGACGGTTGAAATTTTTGAGGTGCCAGACTATACCATTCCCGTCCGATTCAATCCGGAGAAGCGCTTCATGTGGGGCACATACTTTCAGTTCACGAAGTCAGACTCCTATCCCATTAAGACCTACGTTGATTACGGGCTTGACAAGGAGATGACCGAGGAGGAGCAGAAGATTGACCCCCTAACCGCCGTCATTGAGTATATGGGGTCGCTCAAGAAGGGTGAGCAGCTGTGGTTTCAGATTGCTGCGCGGGCGCACTCGCGGCTCGGTCTCTTGAACGGACACCTCTTTCCCCGCGCCGACTGGCAGAAGGAGGGCAGGGATGAGATAGATAAGATTCTCCTGCGAAACAGCGAGACAAAAGGTTCACGCCAGCTCTCGCCGACCGGTTTCCCCATCATCCCGACGCTCACGGAAGGGGAGAAGCGGCAGGCGGAGGCGATTGAGCGGAGTTTGGATAAGCTTGCGTACGAGTGTGCGGTCCGCTTCTTCTACATCGCGGAGAAGGAGGTGGAAGACCTCATCCCTCTTACCATTGCAGGTCTCGTCGGTATCATGCGGCAGTACAACTCAATTGACCTAAACGGATTTAAGCTTGGGTGGTATACTGATCTGGCCGATCTCACGAAAGATTTTTTCAGCTTGTTTTTTATTCCGAAACGCATCTGGGATCAGTTTCAACAGAACTATGCGCGGCGCTTTCTTGACGCGTACAAGCGACGTTCTTATTTTTACCCCCCGTACCGTTTCTTCAAACAAACACCGCTTATTCTCACCGTTGAGGAGCTTGCGACGATTTACCACTTTCCCGGAAGCGTTGCCACGACGCCGACATTCGGGCGCATTCTCTCAAAACGAGCTGAGCCGCCGCCAAACCTTCCTGTCTAAAACACAGAGCATAGAGCACAGAACACAGAGCACAAGGTGGGGGGAATGCTCTGTGCCTCATGCTTCCGTGTTCCGTGAACCCAGCACCCTGCTATGCCTCCCGAACAATTTTTCATTCACGATGCGCCGACCGGCGGTGTGGCGACTCCAGAAGTACGAAAGGCGCCGTGCGTCCGCTGTTTTGTGTTGGGAACAGTCCTCGTGCTTCTCATTCTCTACCTCACCGTTCACTTTCTTTTTCTCCGAGCTCCCACTGATTTTCCCCGCGAGGCATTTGTCCGAATTTCAGCGGGAACTTCGCTCTCGGCAATTGCCGACAACCTCTCCGAGCGCGGCATTATCCGTTCGCGATTCTTTTTCAAGTCTTTCGGTATTCTCTTCGGCGGTACGCGTGGGGCAGATGCGGGTGATTACTACTTTGAACGACCGATAAGCATCCCGCGCGTGGCATGGCGTATTGCGCGCGGGAACTACCACCTTGTTCCAATCCGTGTCACCGTGCCGGAGGGAACAAATGTGCTTGAGATGACGAAGCTCCTCGCCGGGAAGCTGCCAAGTTTCAATGAGGAAGAATTTCTCCGCCTCGCTGACGACCGCGAAGGGCATCTCTTCCCCGATACCTACTTCTTCCTGCCGAACGTAGGAGCGGAGGAAATTGTCGGGGAGATGCGAGAGAACTTTGAGAAGAAGCTGTTGCCGCTCTCCGCCGACATTGCCGCTTTCGGAAAGTCGCTTTCGGACATTGTGATTTTGGCATCCTTGCTTGAGGAGGAGGCGCGAACGACCAACACGCGCCGCACCATTGCCGGCATCCTCTGGAAGCGCCTTGCGATCGGTATGCCGATGCAGGTTGATGCGGCATTTGCGAAGGTGAACGGGAAAAACACATACCAACTGACCGAGGACGACCTGAAGACTGACCATCCCTACAACACCTATACGCGCGCAGGACTTCCTCCAGGCCCGATTACGAATCCGGGGATTGATGCACTTCACGCAGCGCTCCGCCCGGTGGAAACGGACTGGCTGTACTACCTTTCAGATAGTGACGGTAATATGCACTACGCGCGGACGCATGACGGACACCTTCGGAATAAGCGTTTGTATATACGCTGATTTCGGCGGGAGAGATGTCTCGACCCCCCTCAAATTGACAGTGGGGCCCAGTCCGATACACTGGAAGGCAGTCAACCGGAAGAAAGGAGGACGTGTGAAAGAAAGAGCACAATTCTCAAAGAGAGGAAGTTATATGAAGCCCTTTTCCCATCATCGCGCGATCGATTGGAACGACGGGAAAACGGAAGAGAGAACGCCTCGCCACTATACTCCGGAGCAGTTCCGTGCACGTGTACAGACGGGAGCCGCGTTCCTTGAACGACAGGGTATAGACTGGCGCGCAAAAGTGCGGGAGGCGGGCGAGAACTTTACCATGGCGGACGGCAGGCGCGATATTTTGGCGATCTGTTTTCCAAGCGAAGGGCTCGGAGGGTTTTATCAAGTCGTCACGCGTTTTGAACTGTTTGGTGGAGAGGTCTTTGACCTCGGGTTTGCACTCCGTCTTCGTGACCAGGAAGGATACTCCGTACTTACCAAGACGTGGCGCCTCCTCGCCGAGGAAGGGTTGGAGCGCGCTCCACCATCTTGATGTAGGTGGATTATGCGTGTGGAGGGTTCCCTCGGAACCCTCCACTTCTTTAAGTGAGGGCCGTTTTTTCCTCGCCAAAGAAAAAAGCCGAGCGGCGAAGCTCGGCTTTAAGTTGAAGAGTATCTCAAATGAGACCCCTTGATCCTGCCAAAGATTTTGCTCTTACTCGATCGCGAGCATCCGATCTGGCAGTGATTCCGGGCAGCATTCGCTCCCACTGCTTGACAAAATCAATTCCTTGGAGAGTCGCCCGCGCCCGCGCAAGCGCTCGTTTCTGCCGTGAGGTCATTTTTTTCATATACACTTTCGTTGAGCTTCTCATCTCATGCTATCATCCGAACTATGAGCGGTCAAAAGAAAAAGGTTTTTGTCGGTCTGTCGGGCGGAGTGGACAGCTCTGTTTCTGCGGCCTTGCTCAAAAAAGCAGGTTACGATGTCACAGGGGTTTTCATAAAGGTCTGGTCGCCGGATTTTTTGGAGTGCTCATGGAAAGACGACCGATTGGACGCGATGCGCGTCGCGGCACACTTTAGGATTCCGTTCAAGACGCTTGATCTGGAGGAAGAGTATAAGCGCGACGTTGTTGATTACATGATTCGTGAATATAAAACGGGACGGACGCCGAACCCCGACGTCTTTTGCAATAAGCACATCAAGTTTGGCGCCTTTTACAAGTGGGCGCTTTCACACGGGGCGGATTTTGTGGCAACGGGACACTACGCCCAAATCATGGAACATAAAACATGGAACATGGAACACAGAAAAAGTTCAGATGTTTCAAGTTTCATGCTTCAGGTTTCAAGAGATTTAGAGAAAGACCAATCTTATTTCTTATGGCAAATAAGGAAAGAGCAATTGCCTCACATTCTTTTTCCAGTGGGTGGGATGAAAAAGACCGAGGTGCGCAAGCTCGCGAAGAAGTTCGGCCTCATCACGGCAAAGAAGAAAGACAGCCAAGGACTCTGTTTCCTCGGAAAAGTTGATATGAAGGAGTTTTTGTCGCACTACATTACACCAAAAAAAGGAGCGGTTCTTGATAGGGCGGGCACGATTATAGGTGAACACGACGGGGCTTTTTTCTTCACCATCGGACAGCGGCACGGGTTTCGGATTGCCAAGCAGTCCTCTGATGACGCACCGAGGTATGTCATAGCAAAGAACGTAGCGCATAACACGATCACTGTTGCCGCGAAGAATCTATCGGGGACGTTTGATTCTTCCACAAAGGAGGTTTTGATTTCGGACGTGAATTGGCTTGGTGACGAGCCCCCTCATCTCTCGGTAATTTATGCCGCACGTGTTCGGTATCGCCAACCATTGCAAAGATGCAGAGTTGAGAGTAGAGAATCCAACTTCGCAATTTTTTTTGAAGAACCGCAGACGGCAGTGGCGGGGCAGTCACTCGTTCTCTATGATGGAGAAACACTCCTTGGCGGGGGCACTACACAGCTGTGATATACTCATCGTCATGAGCGAGCAGACTGAAATCATGAAGTCCGACGGGATGCGGGAACCGTTCAATCACGAAAAGCTCCTCTCCTCAATCACACGGGCTGGCGCGTCACGGGACACTGCAGAGAAAATCGCCGCGCACCTTGAGCGTAATGAGCTCCATGACGGTATCACCTCAAGGGAAATTTTTGAGCACGCACTCGCCCTTCTGGGGAAAACGCGCTCCCATGCCGCCGGCAGGTACTCGCTCAAGCGCGCCGTTGCGGCATTTGGGCCATCAGGCTTTCCATTTGAAAAGTTTGTCGGTGAGCTCTTTCGGACGCGCGGGTTTACGGTTGAGACGAACAGAATAGTGCGGGGACAGTGCGCAGAGCATGAAATTGATGTCGTCGCATGGAACGATGCACGGCTCATCTTCATTGAGGCGAAGTTCCACAATGAGCTTGGCCTCAAGTCCGACCTCAAGGTTGCGCTCTATGTGAAGGCGCGCTTTGATGATCTCCTCAATGCTCCCGTCCCGTGGGGAAGACCGGGACTGACGCGCGAGATGTTCCTCGTTACCAATACGAAATTTTCCGAAACGGCAGTTTCATACGCGGCGTGCGCCGGCATTTCGCTACTAGGATGGAATGAGCCGGTGAAGGGCAACCTCCATGACATGATTGAAACGGCAGAGCTTCATCCGATTACGTCACTCGGGACGCTCACCTCCTCCGAGAAGGCGAGACTTTTTGAGCGGGGTGTTGTGCTTTGTAAGACCGTTGCGGAGCATGAGGAAATTCTCGGTGAAATAGGCCTTGATTCAGAACGGCGAAAGCGCGTGCGTGAGGAGGCAGAACGGGTGTGCCACGCAGTCATTACTGCGGAATGAGCGGCTTGCGATATACCACAGACTCAATATTCCCGCCAGTGCATCACCTCGCGTTTCGGTGTAGGATAGGCGCGTTACTTTTCATTATCAGCTTTAGATTTCAGCGTATGGCAAACATGGACATGATGCCGAACCAGAAGGAGAGTGATAGCGGCGCACTCGTAACGGTCGCCATTATCGCCCTTCTCGTTGGTTTCGGAATTGGCGGATGGGTATGGCCTGGCCGCGGTGTTACGACGGTGAAGGACGGTTCCGAGGCCGAAGATGTCGGGAGCGATGAGGAGATGCGGGACGTTTTGGGGAAAAGTGGAGAGTTTATGCCGGGTACCATTGGTATGGATACGGCCGGTCCGCTCGCACTCGCGGCGGATGACCAGAGCGCAGGGGTAACAGCCTCCATTTCGTCGGTACGGCTGGATGATTTGAGCTGGATTGTCATTCACGAGGACGATGCGGGGAAGCCCGGGAGAATTCTCGGTGCGAAGCGGCTTGATGCGGGCACGCATGCTGGAGTCGTTGTGGAGCTTCTCCGCGGCACCGAGGCGGGAAAGACCTACTACGCGATGATTCACGCGGATGACGGCGACAAGGCGTTTGACCATAAGAAGGATCTTGTGCGGGTGAACGAGGGCGGCATTCCCGTTGCGGTATCATTTCAGGCGCAGTAATTTTTGCTGCAGAGTGAGGTGTGCCACGCTCCCGTCCCGCTCCTAAGCGGGACGGGGGCGTGTGCTATACTTCCCCCATGCCGTACGAAAAACGTTCCTGGGCGCCTCGGATCTATACGCCGGGTGCTCTCGAACCCTTCAAAATCTCGCGTTCCAAAATTGACCTTTTCACCGAGTGTCCGCGTTGCTTTTATCTTGACGCACGCAGAGGCGTGAAGCGTCCCTCCATACCATCGTTTACGCTCAACAGCGCCGTTGACCACCTCCTCAAGAAAGAGTTTGACATTCACCGCGCACTGAACCGCCAACATCCTCTCCAGAAACAGTACAATCTGCCGCTCATGCCGTTCGCCCACCGCGATTTGGATAAGTGGCGACATAATTTCACCGGTGTTCAGCATCTCCATACGGAGACCAATCTTTTCGTTTTCGGTGCAGTTGATGACATTTGGATCAATCCGAAGACAAAAGAGCTCCATATCGTGGACTATAAATCAACGAGCACCAATGAGCCGGTGACGCTTGAGGGAAAGTGGAAGGAAGCGTACAAGCGCCAGATGGAGGTGTACCAATGGCTCATGCGGCGGAATGGATTCACGATTTCGGATGTCGGCTACTTTGTGTACGTGAACGGGCGGAAAGATGTTGCGGCGTTTGACGGCAAGCTGGAGTTTGATGTGCGCATTCTGCCGTATGAGGGGCGCGATGGTTGGATTGAGAAAACGCTTCTTGCGATCAAAGAGGCGCTTGAGTCCGAAACATTGCCGCCGGCAGGGAAAGAGTGTGAATACTGCACGTACCGGAAAGCGGTGATGGATGCGCTTCCTACTGGATCGGCGAAGGCGAAGTCTTCAAAAGCCCGTGAGCCCTCGCCGCAAACACTTTTTTGGGAAGGCACCTCAT